>NZ_JBXBBJ010000009.1:0-200410 GCF_057221575.1 Paenibacillus sp. Y660
GCTGCGTGAGTCGGTCACTTGCCGCCTCTGGGTAGCGATGGACCGATGGTATTTATGTAAAGACTTTTTCGTTTTCTTGCAAGAGCATTCCTTTGATTGGGTAACCAAAGCCAAGCGTAATACCGCACTGTACCGAAAGGTTACGGTCCCCGGACGTCGTGACCGGTATGTGCCTGTTACGGCGCGACAGCTTATTCAGGATGGATACAAGCGCTTATCTGCATCCGAAAATGGACTGTCTGCAATAGCTATGTCCGATATCTATATGAAAATACCTTTTCTTGCCGAAGGACGGAAAGGACAGCCTGTAACGAAACAACGATTCGTTCCAATTGCTGCCGTTGTCGCCATGCGCCTTAAAGAAGACGAGGAAATCGTTGAAAAAAGGGAAGACGCCCAAGATGAACCGGCAACCTACAGAGGGGCGTACTTGATCATTAGCAATCGACATGATGCACCAAAGAAGGCGCTTGAAGTGTACGGGAAGCGCTGGCGAATTGAAGTGTTTTTCCGCGCAGCCAAGCAAGAACTGGGCTTTGAAAAGTGCCACTCGACATCCGAAGCACACCAGCACGCGCATATGGAGCTGCTTTTTGCTGCGGAAACGTTACTTGCTTATGCTTTATGGCAAGTAAACAAAGAAAAAACGAGTGATGAGAGCCACACCCACGGCGAAATGGTTCGCGGTCTCTTCCACACTCGTTGCCAGGTTCGCACAAGAAACCACAGAGGTTTAAAGCGAATCTACATCGATTTTGACATAGAGGCACGCCGTTTTGCAAGCCTTATTTCCGCATACTGGCCCAAGAATCTCTCCATGACCATGTGGCCGGTTTATTCAAGCATAGATTCTCACAATTACCGATTAATCTCATGAACTGCATAAGTCATGATTTTGTTGAATCCCGTTAAATATAAACGATTTTTAATAAATCTGGGAAGGATTGTGAACGGTATAGCTCGAATATTGGTTAATGTCCAACTATATGGAAGCATGCCCCTATGGAAAGGTTAATTGAAATGTCAAATAACGATAGAATCATAGAATCGCATAAACATTGCGTGCTGCTAGGCCTTAACCCAGATGAACTCCCCATTTATACAGAATGCTATTCTGATGCGGAGCTGGAAGCGCAGAGAGGCCAATATAGAGAAGTTATCGAGGTTATCGGTTTTTTTGTGGAAAAATTTCTGTCCTCCGTATCAGGAGACCCTTTCTTTATCGCCATTTCAGATCATGAGGGCTATATTCTTGAATTTAAAGGGGATTCCTCCATTATCGCTACGGTGCGTCAGTTAGGTATTGTTGAAGGATTGCGCTTCTCGCAAGAGATCGGTACGAATTCGGTCGATTTATGCATACGCAGCAATGGGCCTATTCAGCTCATCGGCGAGGATCATTTCCATAAGGCGCTGCATCAGCTCGCCTGTTATACGACACCAATCTACAATAAGGATAACGGGCAGCTGCTCGGAACCCTCTCCTTGATGACTGGTATACAATTCACCCATCCTCATCTGCTTGCTCTTTTATGTACGATCGTCGACTCCATTGAGCGTGAGCTGCTGCTTAGAAGAAATAATACCCAGCTTCAAATTTTGAATCAGGTTCTTCTGAACACCAATTATTATGGCGTGGTCATCACAGATGCGCTCGGAACGATTATTGACATGAATGATAACGGTGCCGCCATACTCGGCAAAGGTACGGACTGGAAAGACAGCTGTTTAGGGACAAGCGTATTTGAAAGAAGTAGTATTGGCCCTTATTTCGAACAGGTTATTAGCAGCAGGGAGTCATCCATAGGAATAGAGGTTGCATTGCAGGTGGGAAATTTACAGCACCATTACATGCTCGATGTGGTGCCGATCTATGATAATGATCGAAGTCTTACAAGAGTGGTTGGCAGTTTGCGGGACATTACGGAGATGAAGACGACGGAGGAGCTGCTGCGCAATACGGAGAAGCTAGTGTTTGCAGGCCGGATTGCCGTCAGCATCGCGCATGAAATTCGCAATCCCATGACTACGGTTAAGGGGATGCTGCAATTGTCCAGTAAAACGACCAATCCTGACTATTACAATCTGATGATGTCTGAGCTTGAGCGGATGAACGCCATTGTCGGCGAGTTTTTAATATTAGGAAGACCGCAGGCGGTACAGTACAAAGATGAGCAATGCTCTATGATTTTGCAGGATGTGCTTTCCGTGTTTGAAATGCAGCTCGAAATGAACGGCATTCAAATCCATTGCGATATTCAGGAACGGAAGACGATTCAATGCGACCGTGATCAAGTAAAGCAGGTTATTTTAAATATTATGAAAAACGCGATGGAGGCTCTGCCCTTCGGTGGGGAGATTCGCATTCAGCTGGATGCGGTCGAAGGCTTTCAACGGATGCGGTTTGCCGATAACGGCGTTGGCATGACGGATGAAGTGCTGCAGCGTATTGGACAGCCCTTTCATACGACTAGGCGTGACGGGAACGGACTAGGCATGATGATCGTGGACAAAATTATTTCCTCTCATAATGGTCGCCTTGTCATATCAAGCGAGCTTGAGATAGGGACGACGGTTGAAGTATGGTTCCCGAGCGAATAAGATATAAGATTATGCAGAAAGCGCGTTTCGGTTGCCGAGACGCGCTTTCTGCTGCGCATCATTGCGATGGGGCGGCGATCTGCGCATCGACCTTTGCAAGGATGGCCATCGTCTGCTGCTCATATCCGTATGTGTTTTGCTTGAGATCGTTAATCTGCTGCAAATAGGCGAGTATTCTTGTAAAGGAGCTTTGTGTCGCTGTAACATCTCCTTTTTTGATCACTTGGTTTAAAATGGAGGTCTCTGTAGCAAACTGTTTTTTTGTACGGCTAACAGAGCTGTTGCCAGCTTTGATCTTTACTTTGATCGAATCGATGCCGCTCAACTGATCTCGAAGCTTTTTGATCATTTTAACCGTGTTTGCTTTCTCGCTCCTAAGCGCTGCTTCCTTGCTGCGTATATCAAGCTTGGCAAGCGAAACGGCAGCTTTGGTCGTTTCCACCTGAGGCCTCAGCACATTAACAATTGTTTTGTCCTTAAACGATTTAGCGATGCTCAGCTGTTGATTTAATGAATCATAAAGTCTAAATAAAGGCTCGTATTTCTTTTTGACCTGGGCAACTGCTTCTTCAAGCTTCAGCAGCTTGTCCGCGTTTACTTCTTTTATTCGCTTGCGTGTTGCGAGTATGGCCTCTTCATTCTGATAATGCAGCTTGCTTATCCTTGCATCCCAGTCGATTGTCAGCTGCTGTATAGCTTGCAATTCGGCATATTGCGACGTTAGCTTGGCTGCGGTCGGTTTATCCGCAGCCCCTTTCATTTTGTCAAAGGCGGTTCTGACGGTAACACCAAACTCGAATGAAGCGGCTGCAAGGCTTGCTGGATTTACAAGCGGAAGCAGGAGTATAAGGGCAATCGATAATGCGGCAAACCTTGAGACAAAGCGCATAATGTGAAGCCTCCTTTGATTTTGGCAAACAACGCAAAAAAAAGCACCTGCAAGATAGGCGCTATGCGCCATCTCTTACGGGTGCTTCCATCGTAAGCCGTACAATTTCATTGATTTCTATCAATATACAGGATGCTCCGGGCCGCCGTCAAGCGATTGGATAACTATAAGGCAGACGGTTTGGCATACATATCCGGCGTTTTGCCGATCATGGATTTAAAATCTTTAATGAAATGGGATTGATCGTAATAGCCGAGATCGGCAGACAGCTTAAGCGGGTCGGGATGGCTTCCAGAATCTATGGCTTCAGCCGCATTCTGCAAACGGTACAGCTTGATGACCCACTTTGGGCTTATCCCAACATACTGGTTAAATAAGCGCTGGAGCTTTCTTTTGTTCATATTGAATACTTCGCATATTTGCTCCACCTTGGTCAACTCGCGATCCTCCTGGATGCGCGAAATGATTAGGTTGATAAGGGTAATCGCATCATCCTGCCTTGGCAGCCGCTGTAGAAAGAGGGCTTCCGTGAGGGCGATTTTACTCGTTGTATCAGCCGTGGAATGAAGCTGCTGCTCGTAGCTGAGAGCTTCTATGCCAAATACTGCTTCAACCGATAAGGCCTGATCCGTAAGCTTGGAGAGCGGCGACTTGATAAAAGGATAGAAGCCGCCGGGCAAAAATTTAACGCCGAATACTTGTCCCTTGCCTTCGAGCCTCTTCGTATACATGCGGCTGGCGACGCCATAGATGCCGCTTCTATCCATCTCCATAACCATGTTGACGCAAGGATTTGGAACGACATCCTGCAAATAGGGAGGATCGCCCTCCAAATTCCAGCTCACGACCCAGTAGTGCTTAACGAAAGGGCGAAGCGGCTCAGAAGGGGCATATCGGGAAAGCTGGAATTTCTTCTCGCCCTCGTTCATCTGCAAAATACCCATGCTGCGCGTTTGGTTCGTTGTATTCATGAATGAATCACTCCTATTGGTCGTTATGTCGCGTTTTTACAATACTAGCTACTTGTATAGCGGTATACTGCGAATAGAAAGCGCAGCCGAGTACAAGCAACCCTATATCGATTCTGAGAAGGAGTGTATGACATGGAGTTTAAATATGAGTTTTATATCGGTGCAACGCCCGAGAAGGTATGGTCTGCGCTTGTGCTGCCGGAAGGAACGCGTCAAACTTTTTTTGGCTGCGTTATTGAATCTACCTTTGAAACAGGGTCGTCCTATAAATATGTCGGCCCAGGTACAGATGGCGATGAGACCGTTCATATCTATGGTACTATTTTAGCATATGAGCCGGGTAAAATATTTACCGTTTTAGAGCATCCAGGTCCTTCTTACAGACCGAATCATGCGGAACTGGAGTCCACGATCAGCTTCACATTAGAAGAAGTTGGGGCGACAACCAAGCTTACTGTAGTCAATAATAACTTTACCGAAAACCATCCCTCGCTGGAGACCGTCGATAGCCAGTGGTGGATGATACTGAGCAATTTAAAAACGTTTATCGAGACAGGCAAAGGATTGGACTTCGGCTGGTAAGCATAAAGCAAACATAGTGGGGCTGTTCCAAGAGGTGTTGACCTTGAGGCGCAGCCTCATTTTTTTTCATTCGGTGCAAGAAGATTCCTTTTAAGGTCTTGATTCTTTATACTGTATAAAAAGGACAGGCGGAATACGTCTGCGACTACGGATAGGAGAGAAGACGGAATGGGCTATAAAATCGTTTTTTTTGATATCGATGGAACGTTGATCAATGAACAGAAGGAAATACCGGCGGATACGATCAAGGCGATCGCGGAGCTGAAGGAAAGCGGCGTTGAGCCGGTTATCGCTACGGGCAGAGCGCCATATTTCATTAAACCGCTCGCTGAACAGCTAGGAATTGAATCATTTGTATGCCTTAATGGCGGTTATGTTGTTTACAAGGGAACCCCGCTCTATAGACGCGAGATCGAGAAGAGCCGGTTGGAAGCACTCGTTAAGACAGCTGCTGAACATAATCACGGACTCGTGTTTGAAGGCGAGCATAACTATTTCGCGGACAAAGAGGATCATCCCTTTATTATTGAATCGGTCAATTCGCTAAAGGTTGATCTGCCAGGCTACAACCCGGAATTTTGGAAGACGGACGGCATCTATCAAGTGTTTCTTCACTGCGAAAGCCATGAGGAGCATTTGTATGACGGGCTGCATACGGAATTAAAGCTCATTCGCTGGCACCCGCAGGCGATTGATGTCCTGCCCGCAGGCGGATCAAAGGCGCAGGGTATCGAGGCGCTGCTGGATAAGTTAGGCCTTACTTCGGCAGATGCAGTTGCATTTGGCGATGGGTTAAACGATAAAGAGATGCTGGAGACGGTTGGATTCGGCGTCGCTATGGGCAACTCCCACCCCGAGCTGCTGCCATTTGCCGATTATGTGACGACGCATGTTGATGAGCAAGGAATTCGCAATGGTTTAATAGAAGCGGGATTATTGCAAAAGTAGATTCATTCCTGCCTGCCATTTACCGTTGGTTCATATAAATACAAAAGCAGCCCTGTCTCTTCGTGAGACGGGGCTGTATGCGTTTCATGGACAGGAATGGAGCTTTCTGGGAAGACTATTCGTAGATGATCTTTAGAGTGCGACATGAAAGGCGGTTATTTACTGATGGATAGTACGAGCAAGCAGGAGTATGTGCTTCGCGTCGCGATTGCGGAGGCAGGCTATGAGGAAGAAAAGCCGGCTATTCGCAGCATTAAGCTGGAGGTAGCGCCTGGAGAGCTTGTTGGCCTGATTGGTCCTAACGGAGCGGGCAAAAGCACGACGATCAAGACAATTCTAGGGTTAATGGCATATGTAAGCGGAGAAATCGAGATTGGCGGCCAAAATAAACGGTATGCCTATGTGCCGGAACAACCGGTATTCTAAGAATATTTTACGCTGTGGGAGCATCTGCACTTGGCAACATTGCTTTGCTTTATCGTATGGGGCTGTATTAGCCTGCTAGCGCTTCGCAAAAAAGCTGTTTAATGTACGTTATAAAACAGAAATGATTACAGAAAAAGCGGCCTTGATCAATCTATGATCACGGTCGTTTTTTGATAGGAACCGAAACCGGTTTGGTTTATTGCTTGGCGGTTTTTTTGCTTAAACGACCACTCACGACGAGGTACATGAGAATACTAAAGATGAATCTGTCGAATTATGATGAAATACGATGAAGATTATTATATAAGTGTTGATCTTATAACTGGAAAATAGTAGAATGTTCCTAAATCAATCCAGTGATTGCCAATATTGTCTAGGGAAATTATGGGCATTTAAAATTGAATATCAGGCAAAACCACTGAAAAGTGGCGACGCAAAGCTATAGGGACTACTTCTGAAGAAGAAATGTCAGCCAGTTGCAAATCAAGCAAGCCGTATAGCTGTGACTATGAGCCTGTATCCTTTTTACTTATGCTATTTTTTCCTTTGAAGTATTCTACTGGGGATTATAGAAATAGCAAAGAGAAAGAGGGATAGTTAATGGAGAAAATCATTACATCTGATATTCGCAATCTTTTCCCTAGCGATGACGGTAACTTAAAACAACGTAATAATTTTTTAGAACTAATTAGTCAAATTGTAACGGGTGTAGATGAATTAAAAGATCCAGAATCGGTCTATCTTAAAGGTCAAAAAGATCGGGGGCCTGCTTTTTACAGTGAAATCGTGAAAGAAAGCCGCATTCCTAGTACGGGCCAACCGCTTCAAGACGTAAATAAAGAGCTGCTGAAACTTCTTTATGCTCACCCTTATCATACGAAGTATTTTCTTACGAACATTTTACCAATGGCGAGTATTCCTGGCGTACTTGGCATGTTGGCTGCTTTTATGGTAAACGGGAACAATCTTTGGGATGTATATGGTCCTGCGGGCGCTGAAGCTGAGGTCAAGGTTGTCACAATGATGTCTAAGCTTGTTGGATATAACGCTGCAGTAAGCGGAGGATATACGACTTGGGGAGGCCAAGGCGCTATATTTACTGCATTGCGGTTAGCCATCAACAAATACTCGTCTGCTGCTTCCAAGAGCGGAGCGCCTAGCCATTTATACTCCTTTTGCTCCGAAGCGGCACACTACAGCCTATATAAATCGATGGAAGCAACGGGTCTAGGCAGCGATAATCTTATTAAAGTGAAAACGAACGAAGATAGTTCGATGAATGTGTCGGATTTGAAGGAAAAAATGGAGAAAGTCATTCAATCCGGAGGAATTCCTATCTTTATTGTTGCGACTACGGGAACGACCGATGCAATGGGGATAGATGACCTTGAAGAAATTACGGGTATGACTGTTCAGCTTGCAAGAGAATTTGGCATTCCACGTCCGCATATTCATGCTGACTCGGCTCTTGGCGGTTTTTTTGCCTTTTTTAACGAATATGATTTTACACTTAATCCGCTATCTTTTCATGAAGAGGTTTTGACCAGCTTAAAGGGAATTCAGAGCCGAATGAGGCATCTGCATTTGGCGGATTCGCTCTGCTTCGACTTTCAAAAGCTTGGGCAGACGCCATATTCGACAAGTTTGTTTTTAGTTAAAAATGCTGCGGATTTGAAGCTCGTAGATTTGGACCCGGACGAGACTCCATACGTTGGACATCGCGGTTATGGGCAGTACCACACCAGCTATACGCTGGAATGCTCAAGAATGGGCAGCTCAATCAGCATATACAGCGCACTCCTAGCATTTGGAGTTGAGGGTTATCAACGGCTTCTTGCTCAGTTTGTCGAGGTCAACCTAGCGTTCCGACGTACACTCACTCGCGAAATCCCGGAAGCCATCATCGTTAATCCGGATAATGCTGGCATTATTACACTTTTTCGAATTTATAGCAACGGGCATAGCGGCTATAAGAGCGAGCTTAGCGGGCAGCAATCCTACGACCAAGTGGATCAAACGAACCAATTAAATGAAATTCTTTTTGAAATTCTCGGCAAAGAGAGAGGGAAGATGTTCTTTGGCGATACAAAGAAGCATCTCTACGTGCCAACCTCTGATGGGAAACGTCTCGCCTTGTATGCTACAAAACTGTTTGTCATATCTCCATACACACAGCTTGAGCACGTTGAAGAAATCGTTAACTATTTAAAGTTGAGAGTGCAAGAGACATACAAAGAATATCGGTGCAAACATCCTGGAGGTATCCAACATGAAGAGGTCTATCATTAATTTTGCATGGTTTAAGGAACATCTTTCTGTAAAAATCGCAGCTAGTATCTTTATTCTTCAGCTCATCACATGTATTGCCTTTGCTATATCGGGTTACATCGTTAATCAGAACTTGACAGAAAGTTTAATAGACCAGTTCGATGAACGTCTCAAGACCGACATTCAAATTGCTACAGAAGCCTTCTCATCCATACCAGGTACAGAAGTAGAACTGGCTAGTGCAGAGGATCCTAACTATGCAAAAGTAAAAGAGCAATTCGAAGCATTAAAAGTAGCTCATAGTTTTGAAAATATTTATATCTTGTCGAGGAGTCAAGAAAATGAACGTATTCTGATTCTATCGGGTATTCCCGATGATTTTGGCACTCCGTATCCATTTACTGCTGAGATGAAAGAAGCAATGAGCGCTGGCAAGCTTGTCCTTAGCCCAATCTATCAGGATGAGTACGGTACGCATAAATCGGTCTTTGTACCGCTAGTCAATCAAAAAGGGGAAGCTTACGGAATTCTAGGCATTGACTTAGATGCTTCTATCGTACCCAAAACGGCTTCGTCGGCTAAGCTGACTTCCTTCATTATTACGATTGTCATGTTTGTTGTAGGCAGTCTCCTAGCAGTCGTAATCAGTAGAATTATTACAAATCCACTTCGTAAATTGATGGTTGCAACGGAAAAAATCGCCAAGGGTGATTTGCAAACGACTATAGCTGTGACTAGCCGTGATGAGATAGGGAAGCTGGCCGGTTCCTTTGACTCGATGATTCAAAGTCTAAAAAACCTTATTCATCAGGTTATCGCTTCCTCTACTCTAATAGCGGATACGAGCCATCATCTGCACCAGTCAGCAAGTGAGTCCACAAATAGCGCGGCGATGGTCGCGGATTCAACTAACCGGATGAGCGATGGCATCAACGACATTGTTGTCAGTGTCTCTCACAGCAATACAACCATTATTGACATCAATTCCGAAATCAAGAGCGTATCGGGCGGCATGAAGGATATGCAAAGTATTGCGGGCCAGGTACAGGAGCAATCGGAGCAAGGGCAAAATTTGGTTGAGCATACGCTTCAACAGATGAATGTCATTAAGCAATCGATGACGCACTCCCAAGAAGCGGCAGCTATGCTTGATGAGCGCTCGAAGGAAATTAGCGAAATTATTACGATCATCTCAGACATTTCATCGCAAACCAACCTGTTAGCTCTAAATGCTTCAATTGAAGCTGCTCGTGCGGGAGAAGTTGGACGTGGATTTGCCGTTGTAGCGGGCGAAGTGAAAAAGTTGGCAGCGCAGTCCGCAGAAGCTGCATTGTCTGTAACGGAGCTCATCTCCAGCACCCAAGACAACAGCAGGCTAGTGATTGAACGAATTGCAGAAGGCAGCGAGGCGGCTGATCAAGGCTTAACGTGGATTACAGGAACGTACGATAACTTTAAAGACATTCATAGCGGCGTAACGCATTTCTATGCACACACGGATCATATGCTGAACGCTCTGGATAAGGTAGACGGCTCCTTTGGATCGATATCCGGGGCTATGCAGCAAATTTCAGGCGTTACGCAGGAACAAGCAGCAGGTACGGAAGAAGTTGCTGCTGCAGCAGAGCAGCAAAGTGCGGCTATGCAGGAAATATCCGCAGCAATCGCACAGCTCTCTTCGCTCGCTGTTGATCTCAAAGAGTCAGTCAAGCATTTTAAGATTGAGAAATAACTAGAAAGTGCGCATTTCTTAGTTGGTTGTAAAACTCTTTTCGGTTCCGGTACTTCCGGAGGAAAGCTGCCAAACTAAAGCATATGCTGAAGAAATGAAGAGAACCGCTGATCCTTAGATCGGCGGTTCTTTTTTTTTTTTTATTGCACACGAATGCTACTTTTCTCTTTCAATGCTTTCCTTACACGTTGTAGATTCGACTGCATACTGCAAGTGATTTCGGATTTGCGTAATCACTTCTCACAAAAAAGATTTTCACACGTACAATAACCTAATGGAAAATCGAAAAAATGGAGGAGAACGACGGTGATACTTGTTTCGGGTAGTCCTACGTTTTCGCTTAATCCGCTTACGCTGTCAGAGCTGGAGAGAAGAATGCTGCAAGCCAAGCAGAGAAGTCGGGTTGTTTATCGGTATCCGTCTGTCGATGCATTGGAATTTGAGCTGAAAATGCGAACGCATATCGTAGAGGCAGCTAAAGCGCTATACGCGGGCGGAGCGAACTTCGCGACCTTCGAGGGATCAAAGTGCAATGAGCGCTATTGGACGCGGACGGAAAACGGCGGCTTTCAGCTAAATGGAGGCGTATTGCCTTCTGTTGGTATAAACGATATTTTTGAAAATGGGCATCTATATGGATTTGAATGCGCGGGCGCAATTATTATTATATTTTACAAGGCGGTGCTTGATACGGTTGGAGAAGCGGTGTTTAATACGTATTTCCAAAACCTGTTTCTACGGGACTGGCAGTATGACCGCGATTTGCGATTAATTACGACTTATAATAAAAACGAAGCTTATCCCGGAGATGTGCTCTATTTTAAAAATCCAGAGCATGACCCGGAAACGCCGGAGTGGCAGGGCGAGAACGTCGTTATGCTGGACGATAATTTGTATTTTGGGCACGGCATCGGCATTGAATCGGGACAGGATATTATTGCCGCCCTAAATCGCATGCGGAGGGAAGGCAGTACGATATCAGCATACCTTCAGGACTTGGTCGTTACGCCGGATTTCGAGTACTTGCGCGGTCTTTCGGTGAGGGATGCTTGGTGGGAGGCTTTGAACGAGGAACGGGAATACCCGGTCGTTGGGACGATTGGCGGCGAGTACCTTTATTTATAAATCAGTATTATGATTAATAATTCAAGCAGTTGGACCAGATGAGGCAGGAGTTGTTTCTATTCGGCTTCATGATGGCGTTAGGCATCTTGATCGATACATTCCTCGTTAGAGGGATGCTGCTGCCAGCTTTGATGACGGTTTTGTTTAAACGGAAAAATAAGTTAGCGTCCTGACAGATTCGCTTAGCTTGATGAGGAAGCCCCTATGTTTTTGGGGCTTTCTTTTTTATTCATCGGCGTCACATATATGTTACTTTTATAAGATAATATTTTAGTATATGTAAGGTTATTTGACACAAAATAAGATAAAATGGATGAAAAACAGACATTGTAAAAAGTATTTTGCGTTATATGCATGTTAATTAACAGCGATCATTTGAACATTTGAAGCGAAGGAGTGGTTACGATGACCTTATTGCGAAGCGGGAAAATCCCGAGGGAAAAGCTGGAGTTAGCTAAGCATTATCCTATTCAGGTGGTGGATACGATAGGCGTTACCGCTTACTATCAGAAGCTTCATTGGCATGATGTGTTGGAGATTAATTACATTAAGTCGGGGACGGGCTATTACATTATCAACGGGCGAACCTTTGAGTTCCAGCAAGGAGACATTCTTCTTATTAATTCCAATGATTTGCACTGCGCATATGAGACGAAGGACTTGGTCATGCAAGTCATATCGTTCGAAGCCTCGTGGTTTCTTAGCAGTCTAAGGTACGATCCGGAAATTTTGTGCCCGTTCAAGGAAATGGGCGTGCATTTTACTAACCTGCTTGATCGGGAGGAGCCGCATATGGACCTGCTTAGAGGGCTGCTTCTTGAGCTTCAGGAGGAGCATGACAAGGGCGGAAGCTCATACGGCTCTGTTGTTTATTCCAATATGCTCCGCTTTCTCGCCTATGTGAACCGCTATTTTCGCAGGGAGGTTGTAAGGAGAGGCAAGGACAGCATCGGACCCGCGAAGCTGGACAAAATGCGCAAGGTTATTAACGACATGGAACAAAACTTCGCTTATCAATGGACGCTCGAGGAGCTTGCGGGACTCGTTTATTTAAGCCCTTCGCGCTTCAGCGAGCTATTCCGGCACGCGGTCGGGACGCCCCCTTTGCTGTATTTGATTCATATTCGCTTGGAGCATGCAGTCAGGCTGCTTGAGAGCAGTGATATGAAAATAACGGATATCGCACTGGAATGCGGTTTTCGCAGCCTGTCTAATTTTAATCGCTTATTTAAGAAGCATGTTGGTGCATCTCCCAAAATATCAAGAAGGCGCACAGAATGAAAACAGTAAGAAAGTGCTGGTTAACAATCGTTTTAGAGGAGAATGAGCTCATTTTGGAAGCTAGAATAAAGAAATAGTAAATATGTAACGCAAAACGTCATCTTATCTAACATACAAAAAGGAGGGGAAACCATGCTGCAAACCGATATTCGTACAGAGCAAAATGTGTACAAGCAGACGGGAAGCATAAGACGATTCATAAAACAGTGGGATGTTCAACTCATGGTGATACCGGCAATGCTCTTCATTTTTGTATTTAGCTACCTTCCCATGTACGGGGTTCTGATGGCTTTCCAGGACTACAGCATTTTCAGAGGCTTCCTTAATAGCCCTTGGGTTGGCTTCAAACACTTTGAAATGTTTTTTCATGCACCAGAGTTTTGGACGGTCATGCGCAACACATTGGTGATCAGCTTGCTGAAGCTTGGCGTAGGATTTCCGGCGCCGATCGTACTCGCGCTGATGCTGAACGAAATCAATAACCGCATGTTCAAGCGCATCGTTCAAACGATCAGCTATTTGCCGCATTTCCTCTCTTGGGTAATCGTGTCGGGCTTTGTTGTTTCCTTGCTCTCGACGGACAATGGGAGCTTGAATATATTGCTGGAAAAGCTTCATCTCATTAAAGAGCCGCTTAACTTCATGTCTATGCCAGAGTATTTCTGGGCCATTCTCGTTACGACTGGCGTGTGGAAGGAAATCGGCTTTGCTTCCATCGTTTATTTGGCCGCTATCGCGGGCATTAATCCTCATTTGTACGAGGCGGCTTCTATTGACGGAGCGAGCAAAGTGAGACAAATCGTGTCGATTACCGTTCCTTCCATCATGCCCGTAATCGTTGTGTTCTCCATATTGGCAATCGGCAACTTGCTTAATGCCGGGTTCGAGGATATTTTGCTGCTGGCGGGAAACCCTGTGCTGCGCGACGTAAGCGACGTTATCGATACTTATGTCTATAGGGTAGGCATTAATAATTCCCGATTCTCTTACGCTACAGCTGCCGGTCTGTTTAAAGCGATTATTAGTGTCGGTTTGCTAGCCGGGGCTAACTATTTGGCTCGCAGGTCAGGAAACAGCTTGTGGTAGAGAAAAAGAGGGAGGCAAAACGATGAAACTATCCTTAGGCGACAAAACACTTATGACAGTCATCTATCTCTTATTGTTTGTTCTGGGCTTTACTGCCTTCTATCCTTTTTGGAATGCTGCGGTTGTCTCTTTTAATGCGGGAACCGATACGATGCAAGGTGGAGTTACATTCTGGCCGCGCGTGTTCTCTTTAGAAAATTACGAGGTTGTGTTCAAGGATAAGCGGCTGATCGACGGCTTTATCATTTCCGTTCTTCGAACGGTTGCTGGAACCGTATCATCCATCGCCGCTACGGCAATCTTCGCATACGGCATGACTAAGCGCAATTTGGTCGGCAAAAAGTTTTATATGATCTTTTGTGTACTGACGATGTACTTTAGCGGCGGTTTGATTCCAAGCTACTTGCTCATTCGTGAGCTTCATTTGATGAATTCGTTCTGGGTTATGGTCATTCCGGGCATTATCAGCGTATGGAATATGATTATATTCCGGACGTTCTTTATGGGCATTCCGAGCGGGCTTGAGGAATCGGCGCAAATCGACGGCTCCAGCAACTGGGGCATATTATTCCGCATCGTTCTACCTCTCTCGGGACCGGTCATTGCGACGCTGTCGTTATTTACTGCCGTATATCACTGGAATGATTGGTTTTCACCAAGCCTTTATATATCCAATATTGACCTGCTGCCGATTCAAACGAAGCTGCAGCAAATATTGAACTCCAATATCATGCTCGAGCAGATGTCCCAAATGGATTCGGCGGCGCAGGGGCGCATGAATGCGATGAGGCAGGTAACGAGCAAGTCATTGTCCATGGCTACGATGATGGTGGCAACCGTCCCGATTTTATGCGTGTACCCCTTTGTGCAAAAGTATTTTGTGAAGGGTGTACTGATCGGTTCATTGAAGGAATAGCAAAGGGTTCAAGGCGTTAGCTTTAACCATAGATAAACATGCGGAAGGGAGTTTTAGAGATGACTACATTTAATAAAGCTTTTCAAACAGCATTGTCAGTTACACTTGTTGTCCTATTGGTATTGACGGGTTGTTCAAGCAACAACAAGGGGGAAAATGCCGGAGCGGGGGAAGCTGCAAATGGGCAGCAAGAGACAGCCCCGGCTTCTTATGTTTTGGGAGAGCAGCCGCTTGAATTCTCATTCTATGGACATTATGACTGGTATACGATGCCGCCTTGGGGCGAAGACCTTGCGACCAAGTGGATAAAGGACAATAAGAAAGTGAATGTGGTGCCGATCAGCTCGGGAGGCGCCGCTAAGCAAAAGCTGAATACGATGATTGTCTCGCAAGAGCTTCCGGATGTGATCTGGATGGAGCGTGATGCGGATGTTGAGAAGCTTCGCTCGGAAGGGATGCTCGTCCCGTTCGACGATTATTTGGATAAGTACCCGAATTTGAAAAAATGGGCTGGCGATGCCACGCTTGATATGCTGCGCTCGCCGGATGGCAAGTTATATCAGTTCCCGAACTGGTATACGACGCAGCCTAACGGCAATGCCGGTTACTTGGTTAATAAGAAGATTTATGAGGAGCTCGGCTCCCCAAGCCTCGAAACGACGGATGACCTGTATGCTTACCTGCAGCAGGTGAAGGCGAAGTATCCGGATGTTGTTCCTTTTGAGGTAGGACAGGCTGCAGCGGGTATCGATGTTCTAGTATCTGCTTTTGCGGAAAATCGTCCTAATTCGTACAGTTCGATGATGGCTGTACCGTCGGGTGATAAGCTTACTTCCCTCTTTACCGATCCTGTGTACCGTGAAGCGCTTCAATATACAAGCAAATTATACAGGGAAAAGCTGATTTCGCAGGATTCGTTCACACAGAAGCTGGAGCAAGTGGAGCAAAAGGTTATCACAGGAAAAATTGCGGTGTACGCAGCTTCCAGTCCTACTGAATTTGGAGCGAAGGGGAATGCGCTGCTCAAAGCGAAGGATCCGTCCGCAGGCTATATTATGGTGTGGCCGGTGCATAAAGCAGGACTCGACAAAACAAAAATATTCCCTGGCGATTACAAGCAGCTGGGTTGGAATGTAAGTGTAATTACGAAAGCAGCTAAAGATCCGGAAGCAATCTTCGCGTTCCTTGATTGGTTCACGGGTCCAGAAGGACAGCGCACGATTATGTGGGGTCCAGAGGGTCTGTACTGGGATGGGGCGGATACGGATGAAGCGCCGTTGTTCACCGATAAGTTTACAAGCGATGTAGAAGGCCGCGAGGCTTTGATGGCATCTACTGTGAACTTTCAATGGAACGGCAATACGGTGTACGTGGATAAATCGAAGACGAAATTCGAATCAACGCTTCCAGCGGAGAAGCGGAGCTGGGAGACTTATTGGCAATCCGAAATTACATGGAAAACGCAATATAATACGACGGAATTCGTTAACCTGGAACCTGCAGGCGATACGGAGGCGGGTATCGCTGCGCAAAGCGTGCTCGACATTTACGAGAAGGCGAGAGCCGCAGCCGTTATGAACGCAAAATCGGACGAGGAAGTAGCTGGTATTTTGGATAAGGCGGAGGCAGATGCACAGAAAGCCGGTTATGAGAAGCTGTTGGCGTACAAAACGGAAAAATGGCAAGAAAACGTCAGCAAGTTGAAATAAAGCAGATGGTAATTTGCGTCATGCGCTAATGTCATTCTGCAGCAGCGGGGTTGGAGGCCGTGTCCGTTTCGATCAAGAAGCGGGCTGCCCCAAAACAAGAGTGGGGACGTCTCGGGGCGGCAAGGCTGCCGGGACGTCCTTTTTTCTGTTCAATAGCGATATCGCAATCCGTTGCAATAACTGTTACTGTAAAGGTAGAAGAGGGAAAACGACTATTTAGAGTACTGGTTTCACAAGCGAAGGATTCACACTCTATGTCGCCGAAAGGTGGCTGGGCATGTCCCGGTATCATTAGCTTGCGCTGCACGGCAGGATGCGACAGATGACGGTATAAGCCTGATGGATTAGCTTCAATTGAGGGTTGCGTGAGCCAGATCAGCCGTATTATAGTTTGCATAAGTGAAGAATTATCTGGATAGAGTCTATTCGATAA
Organism: Paenibacillus sp. Y660; assembly: GCF_057221575.1. Lineage (NCBI taxonomy): Bacteria > Bacillati > Bacillota > Bacilli > Caryophanales > Paenibacillaceae > Paenibacillus > Paenibacillus sp. Y660. Next base: position 16,968 of record NZ_JBXBBJ010000009.1, read on the forward strand.
GCAGCAATTGGATCATCAATTTATTATTTTGAACCTATAAATGGAGGTGCTTGTATGTCATCTTTTAGAGCGCTTGTCATCAATAAAATAGATAATGAAATGATTGCGGAAACAAAGCAAATGGTGGTTGACGATCTGCCGGCAGGAGAACTGCTCATTCAGGTTGCGTATTCCAGCGTGAATTACAAGGATGCGTTAGCCTGCTCGGGAAATGGCAGTATTGTGAAAAGTTATCCATTTATACCGGGGATTGATTTGGCTGGTACGGTTATTTCAAGTGCAGACAAAAATTTTCAAGCAGGGGATCAGATAGTGGCAACTGGATACGGTCTAGGAGTCAGCCATTTTGGCGGATACAGTGAATATGCCCGGATACCGGCTGCTTGGGCGCTGAAGCTGCCGAGCGGACTTTCGATGAAAGAAGCGATGATACTTGGAACAGCGGGCTTTACGGCAGCATTATCCGTTTATGAGCTGCAGCATATCGGGGTTCGACCGGAGGATGGACCTATTCTGGTCACTGGAGCTACGGGAGGCGTAGGCAGCGTGGCTGCCGCAATTGCTGCAAAGCTCGGCTACGAGGTGGCGGCGAGTACCGGGAAGCCGGATAAGCATGAATATTTGCTTGGTTTAGGCGTGAAGCGCATTCTCTCAAGGGACGAGCTTGAAGTTGATACGAAGCGGGCGCTGGATAGACAGCTTTGGGCAGGCGCAATTGATTGTGTCGGAGGCAAGACGCTGTCATCGCTTCTTCCTCAAATTCAATATGGCGGTGTCGTCGCGGCGAGCGGTTTAACAGGCGGATCAGAGCTTTCGTTGACGGTATTCCCTTTTATCATTAGAGGGGTTCGGCTGATCGGTATTGATTCGGTTATGGCAGGCATGAATATACGGAAAAAGATGTGGGAGCTGCTGGCCGGCGCTTATAAGCCGCATATGCTGGACGAGCTGTGCGAGGAAATTGAGCTGGAACAGGTGAGCGAGCAGGTGGATATTCTACTAGCAGGACGGTCAAAAGGCAGGAAGGTTGTTAAGCTTTAAAGAAAGGGTTACATGCTCGATGAGATGCTGCGAATAACAGAGCCGGATAGTTTAAATGATGATGCTAGCTTCTATTTTATCTCCGTGCGCGGAATTGCTTGAGCTGAAAATAGAGGGTGCAGCCAATGCAATATCCGAATATAGCGCTCAGTGCAGCCGCTCCCATCATTCCGGCAAAAATATAACCAGCTACGGACCAGCCGAGCGTAAAGCTAAGCAGCGAACAGGTGAGGAACCCTGCACCGAGTGAGTTGTTGAAGCGTTGCAGCTCGGCTGCTTCCGTTTGAGCATTCGTAATCCGTTTACCGAGAAATGGACGCGCGACAATAATAAACAAATTTGCTTTCGGTCCGAAGATCAGTCCAGCCACCTGAACAATCCAAAGCGCAGCGACGAGCCAAGGCGAATGCAGGATAATCGCAATGAGCAGGACGGCGACGATACCGGCTTGATTGCTGCGAACATACGGAATTGGAATCTCCTTCATTTTCAAAACCAACTTTCCTTATTGGATTTTATATATTTAATAGTAGTGAATGGAAGGCTATTTGGCAATAGAATATGGAAAATTTGATTTTTGAGTGGAATTTGGGTGCGTAAACAGCAAAAAAAATAAAGACAAGATAACTTTCGACAATATTCTATTATTTTCACTCTTCATATATAATAGATTTATATAACTTTAGAACTAATTTTACATAATAAGAGGTAGATTAATCAGTGAATGAGGAAACGGCGTTGACGCAGCGATTAATTACAATTTCACTAAAAAAAGAGTTGTCAGATAATACCTTCCTCCATGGATATTTTCAAGGAAATCCTCTTACCTCCGAATGGAATGCCCTCGCAAGCGACTTGAAGCCCGTACTTAACAATATGAGCAAGGAACGATATGTTGTATTCCAGTTTCCGATAAATTTTCGATCGGGTCCATGGCGAATGAAAGCACGATGCAAAGCAGGGCAGCAAATTCGAGGGGTGTTATTGTGAAAATAAAACTCGTACATATGATTGCGCTGCTGACGGCTTTGGCAGTGTTCCTCATGTATAGAGGGACGCTCGATACGATGGATTATTTTTTCCAGGATCGATTCATGCAGAAGGAGAGCGCAGTTGATACCCGCATTGCGATTATTGCGATTGACGAGGAAAGCATAAACGATTTTGGCAGTTGGCCGTGGAATCGCAGCGTGCACGCGCAGCTTATTGATACGCTTGCCGAAGGGGAGCCTGCGGTCATCGCGTTTGACGTTACCTTTCCGGCACCATCGGCGGATGATCCCGCCTCTGATGAGGCGCTCATTACAGCGGTGTCGAATGCGGGTAATGTTGTCATGCCGGTCTTTGGCACATTCGCTTCCTCCGCTAAGCGGGGAGGGATTGAAGCGCTTGGCATGTCAGAGCCGTTCCCTGCACTAAAAGAAGCGGCTGCTACGGTCGGACACATCAATACAATACCGGACCGTGACCGAGTTGTACGGGATTCCTTGTATAGTTTCGCTAATAAAGGCGAGCAGGTCGAGAGTTTATCTTGGGTTATTTATAAGATGTTCATGGAGCGCTCCGGCAAACAAGTGAATGCCGACATGCTTCCGCTGGACGCTTTTGGCCAATTCCATATTCCATATACGGGGCGGTCGGGACAATATGAAGCGATTCCTTATTCAGCCGTTCTTAGCGGCGACGTTCCGGCGGATTATTTTAAGGATCGTATATTGCTAATTGGACCTTACGCTACCGCATTTAAGGATGATTACCCGACACCGCTGCAGGTAAAGAGCCCCATGTACGGGGTGGAAATACACGCAAATATTATTCAAGCGCTGCTGGAGGGTGACCTCAAGCATGAGCTCGATTGGAAATGGAATGCGCTCGTTCTGCTCATTGCGGCCGCGCTCGCCTACTTCCTGTTTCGGAAGTGGAATATGGCCATTTCTTTTTTGGCTGTCGCGGCAATCATCGTTGTGTTTGTAATCGGGAGCAGCTACTTATATAGCCAGGGCTTTATTATTTCGATAGGTTATGTCGTCCCGCTGCTGATTATCAGCTGTATTGTCGTCGTCGGCTTTCATTACGTGGAGGAGCTGCTGGAGCGGCGGAGAGTGACGGATATATTCGGCAGATATGTCGCGCCGGAGGTTGTGAACCAGATTTTGAAAAACGGCGAAAAAGGCTTACAGCTGGGCGGTACACGCCGTGAGCTGACCGTGCTATTTGTTGATATTCGCGGCTTTACGCCTCTCTCGGAGAAGGCGGAGCCGGAGGAAATCGTTGAAATTTTAAATGAGTATCTCGATCTCGCGGCTAACTGCATTTTTAAGTTTGACGGCACGCTGGACAAATTTATTGGAGATGCGGCTATGGCTATTTTTAATGCGCCGCTGCTGTTGGAGGATCATCCAATGCGGGCAGTGGAAGCGGCATGGGCGATGAAGGAAGGGTCGGCAGCGCTTGAGCGCAAGCTGATCGAACGGTTTGGGTTTGGCGTTAAGTTTGGTCTAGGCATTCATACAGGGCCTGCCGTCTTCGGCAACATCGGCTCGAAGAGCCGGATGGATTATACCGCAATCGGCGATACCGTCAATACATCGGCAAGGCTGGAGAGCAATGCGAAGCCTGGGCAGATTATTTTAAGCGATGCCGTTTATCAGGTCGTAAAAGATCGGATTATAGCCAAGTCGCTTGGCGAAATCAAGGTAAAAGGAAAAGAGCAGGGCATATCAATCTATGAATTGGAGGGATTAAAATGAAGACATTCAGACTTTTTGTCATCATGCTGCTCATCATCGGGCTCATTATGCCTACCTCCGTCTTTGCGAAGGATACCGATAAAACGGGAAAAATTACGCTTGTTGACGGTAAAGTTGAAGTAAAAAAGGGCGGAGGTAACAAAAAGTTCAAAGCTTTCAAGGGGATGGCTATAACGAAGGGCGACACGATTGTGACCGGCAGTGACGGCAAAGCGACGATGGATCTGGATAGCGATAAAGTAGTGACCATCGGCTTAAATACGACACTCGTTGTAAGCGAGCTTGTTAAGAGCGCTAAGGCGCTGGGCGGCAAGACAAGCCTTAGCCTGCTGAAGGGCAAGGTGCTCGTTACGATTAATAAGAAGCTTGATGGGGATTCGAGGTTTGAGATCGAAACGCCAACGGCTATTATGGGCGTAATGGGTACCGAGTTTACCGTCGCACACGAGAACGACGAGACCTATGTCGGCGTATTTGAAGGTGCGGTGAAGACGAACCATGGCGAAGAGCTAAAAGATGAAACAATCGTCACTCCGAATGAGCAGCTGCAATTGGATGAAGAGGGAACGGGTGATAAAGAGGAACTGGATTATCACGACCTCCCGCTTGTCGGCTTGGAGCATTTTATTAAATTGCTTGAAGAGAATCCAAAGGCCGATAAAACGCTTCTTAATGAGGTAAAAGAGTTTAGTGATACGAAAAAGCAGGATGAGAAAACGGAGACTGCGAAGCCGACTGGAGGCGCGTTATCCGACAACATCGTTATATTTGAGGATAGCACGGGACAATCGGGTAGCGGCAGCGGTGGAGTGACGTCGTCAGCAACACAGGCTCCGACGCCAACCGTGGCACCGACGCCAACCGCGGCACCGACGCCAACCGCGGCACCGACGCCAACTGCGTCACCGACGCCAACTGCGTCACCGACGCCAACTGCGTCACCGACGCCAACTGCGTCACCGACGCCAACTGCATCACCGACGCCAACCGCGTCACCGACGGCAACGCCAACGCCGACGCCAACTGCGTCACCGACGCCAACCGCGTCACCGACGCCAACTGCGTCGCCAACGCCAACTGCGTCGCCAACGCCAACTGCGTCACCGACGCCAACTGCGTCACCGACGCCAACTGCGTCACCGACGCCAACTGCGTCACCGACGCCAACGCCGACGCCAACGCCGACGCCAACACCGACGGCAACGCCAACGCCGACGCCAACACCGACGGCAACGCCAACGCCGACGCCAACACCGACGGCAACACCGACGCCGACACCAACGCCAACACCGACGGCAACGCCAACGCCGACGCCAACACCGACGGCAACGCCAACACCGACGCCGACGGCAACGCCAACGGCAACGCCGACGCCGACGGCAACACCGACGGCAACGCCAACACCGACGCCGACGGCAACGCCAACGGCAACGCCGACGCCGACGCCAACACCGACGCCGACGCCAACACCGACGGCAACGCCGACACCAACGCCGACACCGACGGCAACGCCGACACCAACGCCGACGCCGACGCCAACGCCGACGCCGACGCCAACGCCGACGCCGACGCCAACACCAACGCCGACACCAACGCCAACACCGACGCCGACGCCAACACCAACGCCGACACCGACGCCGACACCGACGGCAACACCGACGGCAACGCCAACGTCGACGCCAACACCGACGGCAACACCGACGCCGACACCGACGGCAACACCGACGCCGACATCAGTACCCATACCGCCGGTGTTGGATGTGAATGCTTTTTATAGTGATATTTACTCGTACATGATTGATGACAAAACGTTTATTTTGCCGTTTACGACTTTGATTGCCTACAACGGCGTTAATGAAGCATTCCCTGCTGAAGGCTCAGAGGTCGTTAACCTTGAGGTGTATCAGACTGAAGCAGAAGCATATATAGACAGTCCTATTGTTCAGAAAGTGAAGGTAGATTCCAAGCACTCGAATCGATTGATTGTTGAATTATCTGAACCTGTGGCGTATGGTTCAAAGCTTCGCTTGACGGTTCGCGGAGGACAATTAAAAAATAAGTCAACAAATGACATTCAAGCAGCGGATCAAGTGACAGTCAGCGCGCAGAACGGCGAGGGCTTCCGGTTTAAGCTTCCTGAACAGAACTTTGTGTTTAACTATCAATACGGATTTGGCATGGATGAGGATCATGCGGTTGTCAACATAAAAACGCTTGGCTACGATATAGCAACAGCAGCGGGAAGCGAAGCTAATATATCAATTGAACAAGTTTGCCCTTCTGAGAACATACCGATTACCGGGCATAACGGTTACGAATATCAATGTAAGCAAGGTAAGATAGATTTCACATGGGATGATGTATATTTCTACCATTTGATGGATCGTTCGGCTGCCGTGATCATTAAAGCTAATTATTTTAAAAATGAATACCGCATGCCTGGGAAATATCGTATGTCTATTACATTAAAGGACGATAACGGCTATGCCATAAATGAGCCTATTGTTGTTGATGTTACTGTACTAGACTCGAATAATGCGTACCCTTCTTGGTATTCGCCTGTCGCACCAGAGCTTATTCCGGAAAATGTGTATATGAGGGATGCTGGCACAATCGTTATGCCATTTACGACAGAGCTCGCTTGGAATAATTTGATTCCATCTCCCGGGAACTTCTCGGATTTAGTTGAGATTAAGCTTTATCATAGAGAAATAACTGCACTCTGGTCCAATAACAGCACGGATACTTTTAGAGGCATCGGCAATGACGAGTGCAAAGGTGCGGTATGCAGCAATTGTGATGAGGAAGAAGAGGGCTGCAACAACGAAGAATCCTATGAAGCTCAGATCGAAAGTATGGAAATCGAGGGGAAAAATTTAATTATAACGTTAAAACAACCTCTTGCTTACGGCAATGAGATTAAAGTCACCATAAGTGCTGATGTCCTGCGTACAAAAAACAGCAATCGTGTACAAACGAAGAAACAGAAACTAAATAACCATTTAAGATTCGTTGCTACAGTTGATTCACAGGATAACCATTATTGGATCGGTACAGAGGATTTAAACAAAGCCGGTGATTTGCAGAGAGGAGGGGAACGCAATGAAAAATAATTATAAACGATTAGCAGCAGGAACAGCTCTTGCTGCCGTATTATTTGCAACAAGCCTGTCTGTCTCGGCGGCTCCAGCGGCAGATGATGCTCGAACGGGAAGTTTAGCTCCGTCAATAGTTTCATTTGTCATGGAGAAGATTGGTCAGCCCACCGGGCTCTCGGCGACACCGGATGGCGGCATCATCGTTGTCAGCTCAGGGAGCAATCAATTGAGCAAGTGGCAAAATGGAAAACTGTCGCCAGTAACGTCTCCGGCAACCGCCGCGGGATATTTGGATGGGACGACGGCCAGTTCCGCCTTTAATCAACCGTATGACTCCGCAGTGAACAGCAAGGGCGTCATCTATGTGAGCGATACGGAAAATCATGTTGTTCGCAAAATCGTAAACGACCGCGTGTATACGGCTGCTGGAAACGGCAAAGCGGGCAGTAAAAACGGCAAATATGGAGAAGCGCAGTTCAACACGCCAACGGGTCTTGCGATTGATGCCAAAGATAACGTTTACGTAGCAGATTCGCTTAACAACGTTATTCGCATGATTTCGCCAGAGGGTGTAACTACTACATTTGCTGGGAGTGTTAATGAAACGGGCGGATACAAGAACGGAGCTGCAGCCGAGGCGCTTTTTAACGAGCCTATGGGCCTTGTGTTTGATGAGAAGGGCGGCTTGTACGTAGCGGATGGCGGCAATCATCTTATTCGTTATATTTATGAGGGAAAAGTGACTACTTATGCCGGAAAGCCGACAGCCGTCGATTCGCTTACAGGCTACATGGCAGGCGGTTTTGCGAATGGTTCAGGCGGTGAAGCGCGATTTAATCGGCCAAGGGGGCTTGCTTATGCTGCCGGCGTACTGTTTGTTGCTGACAGTCTGAATAACCGTATTCGCGCTGTGCAAGCCGATCGGAAAGTGATTTCAATTGCAGGCGTGAGCAAGCCGGGCAATAAGGTTGGGGCGGCAGATGCGGCGCAATTTAATCAGCCTTCCTCGCTGCTTTATGCGGCGGGCAAGCTGTATATTGCCGATACTTTAAACAACAGCGTAAAGGTGGTTGCGGTTGATGCGAAGGCGCTTAAGCCGATCCATTCAAAAGACGAATTAATTGCCGGAACAGAGCTGCTTCCTGCTAGCAAGGAAATTCAGGTCTGGCTGGAGGGCAAGCGCGTGAAGTTTCCAGCCGCACAAAAGCCTTATAAAAGCGGAGACAAAACGTATTTGCCTGTCAAAGCCTTGTTTCAAGCATGGGGAGCAGAATTGAAGTGGAATGCTGCTGCGAAGGAATTGCGTCTTGCCAAAAAGGATTGGAAGCTTGCGCTTAAAGCCAATGCGAAGCGTACGGTCGTTATTGAGAAGGGCATCATGTACGTAGAGACAACCTATTTAGAGGATGCGGCATCGTTCTTGATTGCGCAAGACACTGAATTCAATGCTATTATTATTAGCAGCGAGCAGCAATGAGCTCAGCTCCTTATACCAGGAACGGAGGCTGTGAAATGACTTCAGGAAGCCACTTGCAAAATAACGTAGATCGTTTCTCCGGATTTGAAAATGATTATGACCAGCATCGACCAAAGGCACCTGCGGCAGTTGTTGAAATTTTGACAGGCTACCTGGGCCGGAAGCCAGCCCTTGTTGCTGATGTCGGCTGCGGCACGGGCTTATCCTCCTTTGTGTGGAACGAGCATGCCGAGCGGATCATTGGCTTTGAGCCAAATGATGATATGAGGGGCAAGGCGCTCGCTCGCTTGTCGGAGCTAACGGATGCAGAGCATATTTCCTTCGTCAAAGGCTACTCTGACAAGCTTGCTTTGGAAGCGGAGAGTGTCGATATCTTAACGTGCTCACAGTCGTTTCACTGGATGGAGCCCGTCAGCACGCTTCGTGAATTTGCACGCGTTCTTAAACCGGAGGGTGTATTTGCAGCCTATGACTGCGATTGGCCGCCGACGCTGCATTGGTCCGTTGAGGCGGAGTATAAGCGGCTTATCGACCGGAGCGAGGCGATCATAGCGAGCAATATTGCGGAGAAGGACCGAGCAAGCAAGCGGGACAAGGAACAGCATTTAACGCAAATTAGAGACAGCGGCTTGTTCCGTTTCTCGAAGGAAATTGTATTTCATAATAGGGAACGATGCGATGCGCAGCGTTATGTTGGCTTAGCGCTCAGCCAAGGCGGCGTGCAGGCCGTGTTTAAGCTTGGCTCAACGGAGCTTGTGAAGCCGATTGAGACGTTCCGAAGCAGCGTGGACCAGTATTTTGCAGGCAGAGAGCTAGAAGTTATGTTCAGTTATCGGATGAGGCTGGGCGTGAAATAATGCCCTTTTTACAAAAGTCGTTTTAGTAGACAACTCAAAGAAGCAAGTCGCTGGCGCCGTAAATGGGCAAATGCTGCTTGCTTCTTTTCTATTTCCTGTTGAAAAGGGATGAGAGGACTACGGTTTTGTGAATATTCCGCTCTTTAACCTATATAATCGATCGTTAGTAAAGTCGTTCATGGCTAACCTCCGTACGATATAAGTGATAACGGCTGCAACACAACTGCTTCTACTGTTTGATAAACAGATAAACGGCATATCCGATAGCCGTGGCTAATAAACCGATTGTTGCCGTGCAAGAGAGAGCGCGGAAGAAGGTCTCCCACTTGTCTCTTTTTATGCCTCGAATGTCCTTTGCCTCAATCCCCTTTTTCTCCGATGTTGCCAGATTAGTATGACGGGGCTTAGTGATGGGATCACCCGCTTTCTTCTTTACTTTTCTTTATTTTGCTTATAAACAACTAAGATGGTACTGCGTTGATAGGCGTTGCCGGATGTGGCGGTTTTAATCATGGATCCGTAACAAATGTTAATGACTTGGTCGTCGCTCAGCTCCGCCAAAAACTCATTTGCTCTCTTTTCGGCAAACACCGTATCTGTATCGATAAACTCCTTAACCTGTATCATGTTTGTCTCACCTCCCCTTGCTAAATAGACAGATAGGCACCTCGCGAAAGTCGCGAAATGCCTTCTGACGTCCACCATAGCATTGAGAGGTGCAAGTGTCAACTTGGACGGGCGAGGACTGGGAAAGTTAGCCTAAGGATATGTGTCCGATCTATGCGGTCATCTTTTTTTCAACTCTTCGAGCTAGTTTTAACGCATCCCTTTTTTCAACTTTTCGAGCTAGTTTTAATGCGCCTTGATCAATATATTTCATATAATAATGCGACAAAATAAATAAGGGCACCATGGAAACCATAAACGTAATTGCATAGGCAAGATTATAACTAAAATGATGAATCACTTTACTAAACGTGAATGCGGAGAACGTATTTAGGAAAGTGAAATGAATGAGGTAAAGGGAAAATGAAATCTGTCCTAAATAAACAAACGGTTTCCATCCAAACACCTGCTGCAGCACTTTTAAACGAAGCAGAGCAAACAAAATCATAGCAGAACCTAGGGTTCGTGCAAGAAGTCGTGGATCGATGTTAAATTGAATCCATTCATTGATATTTTTTGTCCACACTTCTATGGGTTCGTACATAGTCCCGATTAATGGAGTATAAGGCGCCGAACCTAAGTAAATCCCCATTAAAAGCACAAGTACTGCCGTTATTTTACGTTGGACCCATTTGTGCTTGAGCAAATCGGCAAGCAGCATTCCCCACAAAAAAGCGACAAAATAGGTTTGAATAAACGCAATGGATAAGACCATATACACAATCCATCTTTTTTTCACTCGTCCAAATAAAGCAAGAAAACCGAAAATTAAAAAAGAACCTAATAGCTCATAGCTCATTGTCCAAAGGACGGGATTGTAAGGATGTGCTTTAAAACGGAAAAACGGATCAAAAATAGCAGCCTTAATAACGGTATATACATTTGTATCTAAAGCGTAGTAGTTCTTTTTCATATCCGTCCATGTTGTTCCCCATATTTCTTGGAGATGAAAGGCATTCGTAATAATGGCTAAATAAACAAGCAATACGGATACCGCTGCCGGCACAGCAAGCCGAATGTACCTTCGTATGGCGCTGGAATGCAACAACTTTTGAAAGGTCTCGCTATCGAGCTCATTTTCAAACATTTTGACACTGAGCACATAACCACTTAGCACAAAAAACAAACAAACGGCAAATTGTCCATTAAAAAATAAATTAATCGGAGAATGTCCGTACCAGATGTCCCATTCAAAATGAGCTTGTTGCGGTCTTCCATTTAACGCAGCTGGATAAAATACTTGTATGTAGTGCGAGATAACCACGGCAAATGCCGCGAGTCCCCTAATGCCATCCAAATAGAATATCTTTTTTTCAGATGTCTCTTTATTCATTTATTTCCCTTCTTTCATGAATAAATTTACTATAACATGAAACGGTACGCAATCAAATGTGCATTGTATACCATTTTTTTATCTTAATACCAAACACTACCATATAATTGCAGTACTACACCTGTCATTCTAGGTTTATTAGTCGGCCTAACAGGACAGCTTATAGTATCTCTTATTAATAAAATTACCTATAGAACCGTAGATTTAAATGAATTAATATTTAATTTTAGTGGTGTTAGGATAGGATGCTTTTTATACAGAATATTTGGTATGATCTTTGTAAGAACAATTGATTAATATAACAGAAACAAAACAGGTGTTGTTGATTTTGTATATCAAATCTCAAACAAGTCTTAAAGTAAGTCTTATTAGTGTTCAGCAAATGTATTTTAAGTGCCGTCAGGACGAAGTTTCCTGGCGGTTTTTTTATTTGCAGACCTATCAGACTTTTCTTTCATTCACATTAAACCTGTAAAAAATGTTAATATAGCTAACATATACATACTTTAATATAGTAAGAAACTAAATAAAATAAGTAGATATAAGCAGTAAAAGTTTGATGAATGCGCTTTATTAGCCGTTTTTGTGTTTGTTAAGTTATCTAACATAAAATAGACTGTTGAAATAGAAAGAGAGAAATTTATAACATTGGAGGATAAATAACATGACGCAAATGGTAAGAAGTGAGTTGGCAAAAAAGGTTCTTATTCCTCTATTAGTCCTATCGCTGCTAGCAGCAATGGTTGGGGTGCTGACAAGAACGGACTTTGTTCGAGCTGAGGAAGCGCCGCAGCTTCCGAAATTTGATATTCCGGTTCTTTCATCCGAGCATAAGGCATCGAGCCTTCCTAATGTTATCGTTGTTGCAACTGGGGGTACGCTTGCTGGCAAAGCGAGAAATGATGATCCTACAAACTTTCAAAACTATGCGGCTGGCACTTATTTAATGGCAGATTTAGTAGCTCAGCTTCCTAAAAAAGATAAAATAGCCGATGTCTCCACCTTCCAATTTGGAAATAAGGGGTCAGGCGGCTACAGCATTAAAGAGCTTTACGATCTCTCGCTAGCTGTTGATGCTGCGCTTGAGATCTATGACAGTGCTGTCGTAACGACAGGTACCGATACGATGGAGGAAATTGCTTACTTCCTTGATCTGACGGTCCGCAGTGAGAAGCCGGTCGTCGTAACGGGCGCTATGAGACCTTGGGATGTAATCGGAACGGACGGTCCTGCCAATCTTTATCAAGCGATTAAAGTGGCTGGCAGCGGCAAAACAAAATGGTTTGGCACCGTTGTTATGCTGAACGATGTCATTTTTGCGGCACGTGAGGTTACAAAAACGAACGCACACCGCAACGACACATTTGATGCTCCAATGTTTGGCGCGCTTGGATATGTAGATGATCCTGCCGTTCGTATTTACCGGGCACCTGCGCGAGCGAGCAAAGCAGGCATGAAGAGCTGGGCATCGCCATTTGATCTTAAAACGATCTCCAAGGACAGCCTTCCAATCGTAGACATTATTTATGGCTACCAAGAGGCTGGCGGCGGAAGCATTCGCGGATTGGTGGAGGATGGCGCTAAAGGAATCGTAACGGCAGGCACAGGTGCAGGCGGTATTTCGTCTAAGCAAAGCGCGGCTCGGACGGCAGCCATTAAGGATAAAGGCGTAGTCTTCGTATCGACGACAAGAACGGGCTCAGGCTCTATTTATGACAGCGGCAGCGGCAATGTTATTGGCGGCGACAATCTGAATGCAGCCCATGCTCGCATGATGCTATTGCTTTCGCTCGCTTTTACAAATGATATTGGTACGATTAGAAGCTGGTTCACGACCTTCGGTACACAAGATGTTGAGATTTCGGTTGATGAGAACACCGTGCTGAAAACTTCTGTCGAGGAGCCGCTAGTTAATCCTGTCGTGACCGAGCCGGTTGTAACGGAGCCTGCTGCAACCCAGGCCCCCTCTCCTGAAGCTGAGCTTCCGACTGCTGCAGTAGAACCAACCATTGCACCGACAGTGCCTGCAGCAACAGCAACGCCTGAACCAGCAGCGGTCACGCAATAATTTAGGGGAGGAGTACGATTATGACCATAAGAAGCAATCCGAATACAGCGAAGAAAATATTTGTTCCTCTCCTCATAGCGGCGCTTCTCAGCATGATCCTGACCGGCTATGCCAGCTCGGTTCGTGCCGAGACGGCAGCACCGCAGCTGCCGACCTTTAACATTCCGGCTTTGTCTGAGGCGCATAAGGCGTCACCGCTGCCCAATGTCATCGTAGTGGCGACAGGCGGAACGCTTGCAGGCAAAGCAAGAGATAACGATCCAACCAACTTTCAGAATTACGCAGCAGGCACGTACCTAATGTCAGATCTAGTCGCGCAGCTGCCGGGAAAAGCTAAAATTGCGGACGTTTCGACGTTTCAATTCGGCAACAAAGGCTCAGGCGGCTACTCCATGAAGGAACTCTATGATCTCTCTCTTGCGGTAGATGCGGCGCTTGAAATTTATGATAGTGCTGTCGTGACGACAGGAACCGATACGATGGAGGAAATTGCTTATTTTCTTGATCTGACGGTTCAAAGCGAGAAGCCGGTAGTCGTTACCGGGGCGATGAGACCTTGGGATGTTATCGGTACCGATGGCCCGGCCAACCTTTATCAAGCGATTAAAGCAGCGGGCAGCGGCAAGACAAAATGGTACGGTACGGTCGTCATGCTAAATGATGTCATTCATGCGGCACGCGAGGTGACGAAATCCAATTCGCACCGGATGGATACGTTTGAAACGCCGATGTTTGGTGCGCTGGGCTTTGTCGATGATCCGGCTGTACGCATTTATCGTCTTAACGCAAGGGCGCTAAAGGCCGGTCAAGCCGACTGGGCAACGCCATTTAACTTGAAGCTTATCTCGAAGGATAATCTTCCGATCGTTGAGATCGCCTACAGCTATCAGGAAGCTGGCGGCGGAGCAATCCGTGCATTAGTAGAGGACGGCGCTAAGGGTATTGTTACGGCTGGTACGGGAGCGGCGGGCATTTCGTCGAAAATGAGCGCAGCGCGTACCGCGGCTATTCGCGATCACGGCGTCACATTTGTCTCGACAACTAGAACCGGCACGGGGACGATTACGGGCAGCGGCAACGGCATTATTGCTGGTGACAATTTGAATCCGCAGCATGCCCGTATTATGCTTATGCTGTCACTTGCTTTCTCCAGTGATTTCAATACGGTGAAAGGCTGGTTTGAGACGGCAGGCACGCAGGATATTACGGTAGATGTGCCAGAGACGACTCCTCCTCCCGTTGACGAGAACGGCGAATCGGGTGGATCAGGCGGCTCTGGCGGTCATGTGCCGAGCAAAGGCGAGGTAACGATTGGTGCCGGAAGCGCAGGCACGCTAGGTTTGGATGACAGCGTAACGGTATCCGTTCCGGCAGGAGCAACGAAGGAGCAAATGCTGCTTTCGATTGAAAAGCTGACAGGTACGGGCGGTATCGTTGAATCTACGAGCCAGCTGGCATCGCCGATTTTTGAAATACTCAAAAACATATCAGCTAACTTCTTAGTTCCGGTCACGCTAACCTTCAAATTTGATGCGACGCTTATCAAGGAGGGCAAGACGGCTTCTGTATTCTATTACGATGAAACGAAGGAGCAATGGATTGAGATGGGCGGATCTATAAGCGATAACCTCATTACTGTAAAATCCGATCATTTCACCAAGTTTGCCGTATTCGCCGTAGATAAGAAGGATGAACCGGCTTCCTTTACGGACATTTCCGGTCACTGGGCAGAAGCTGCCATTAAAGAAGCGGTTGCTGCCGGCATTGTGAAGGGCTATGTCGACGGCACGTTCAAACCGGGCAACACGGTAACGCGTGCAGAATTCTCTGTCATGCTGATGGGTGCATTGAAAGCGGAGGGTGAGGGTGCTGCGCTTGCCTTTACCGACAATGACAAAATCGCTGCATGGGCAAAGAATGCTGTTGCTCAAGCGGTGAAAGCAAAAGTCATTAGCGGCTATCCAGACGGTACGTTCCGTCCAAGCGCTAATATCCTCCGAATGGAAATGGTTTCGATGATCGCAAGCGGTGCCGGCTTGACGCTGGATCCTAATGCCTCAACGAGCTTTGCCGATAATGAGGATATTCCGGCATGGGCGAAGGGCGCTGTCAAAGTAGTCAGCGACAAAGGCATTATTCAAGGCCGGACGGGCAACATCTTCGCGCCAAAAGCTACCGCTACTAGAGCGGATGCGATCACCATCATAATGAACATGCTTAAAGCGAGTAAATAATAGAACGATAGGCGGTTCCGAGGGTCTTATTAGACCACTTGGAGCCGCCTTTTTTCTATTTTATCAGCTAGATTCCGGATTGGAGCAATAGCCGCGCCGTTTCAGTTGGATGTGAAATCGGGAAGTGATGTCCATAAGGAAGAAGCGCTGTAGGGATGGCAGCATAGGTTGTGGGAATTGAGTAAACACGTTCCTTTGTGCCCCAAAGCATACTTATTTGGCTGCTGTTCCAGTGCTCAGGCTGCAAACGGAAATGCTCGGCACATGTTAAGGCAGCTTGCGTATCCGCCAAGGTGGCTCTGACACGCGGAGAGCTAAGCTCATTCCGTGCAAAGCGGACATAGCTGTCTGGCATCTCGCTCGAATGGCCGAAGCAGCCGCGCGCTAAAAGCTCCTTTCGCAGCCTATCTTCCGTTACATGAGGCAGGAGCAGACGATTTGCTAATCTGCTCTTGTAACGCGCGTTAGCCGGATGGAGTACAGGCTGAAGCAGGCGTACGGCATGAATATGACCTATTGACAAACGCTCCGCTACTTTGGCTGCGAGCAGCGCGCCGTAGGAATGTCCGATCAAGGTGACAGGTTCTTTCTGCGAAGCAATAGCTTCCACGATCGCTTGGACATGCCCTTCTATTACGTTTGCGCCATGATGATAGGGCGATCGTCCGAAGCCGGGCAGGTCGGCAATCCAAACGGGACGGCCATGCAGCTCGGAGGCTAGCGGCAGCAAGCAGTCTGCGCCGCTAAAGGTGCCCGGCAGCATAAGAATAGGATGACCGCTGCCTGCTTTCTCTAGCGTTGCTAGTGAGCCGCGCCTGCTGCGCTCAAAGCCCGGATGAATCGATTGTCCGTGCGATAGGCGATAGTCTAGATCAGCTATGACATACGGCAAAGTCGATTGGTTCACGGATGCGTGAAGAGCATGCTTTTGCTGAATATGCCTAGTGGATTGGAGTGGGAATGCCTTACTCACGATAAAGCTGAGCGACTGCTCGGGAATGCCAAGCTTGCTGCCGAGGCGGGTGCCTAGCACTTTTCCTAGTAACGATAGCGAAATCGAGCCAATCGGCGCTGGAACGCGCAGCTCCTTATTAATCATCCGTATGAGCTGAGTCATATTTGGGCTTGCCGTTTGCGCATCAAGCAGGTAGTAGGTATCGCTTGCGGGATGCTGCTCGTTAACGAGCGCAGCGATGAATGCAGCGGTATGGTCGACGTGGACAAGCGGAAGCCAGTGCTTAGGTCCGCCGGGCGCTATGCCCATCAGCTTCCGTCTGGCTGAGCCGATGAGAATGCCAAGCCCGCCGGTTTGCTCGGTATTTCCTGTAACGGAATCGCCGATGATGACGCTCGGGTGAACGACGGACAGCGAATAGCCGCTTTGCCTAGCATGCTGCCGGATATAGAAATCGGCGGTAATTTTCATGCGCTCGTAAGGGGATTCATGCTCCAGCTGCTTCATAACGGCAGCTTGCTCGCTTACATTTTGATCCGTTACCGGGCTCTTGAAGCCAACGATATGAATGAAATGGCGGAGCTGTCCGTTTCTGTGCAAATGGTCCGCTAGGAGGGTTAGATGCTCGGCTGCATCTAGGAATACTCGCTTCGCTTCCTGTTCGCTCAGCAAAATATCCATAGGCCCGCCGGCATGAATAATAACGTCTGCGGTAAGCAGAAGCTCGCGGTCGCTTGGAGTGAGACCGAGTGCTGGCTGTGTCAAATCCCCGACAATCGCGGATAGGGAAGGGGAAATCTCCTCTCCGGCTTGCCCAAACAGCGCATTGAACCGAGCGGCTGAACGGACCAGCGCGGTAATACGGTGGCCTTCGGCTGTAAGCCGCCTCACCAATTGCGAACCGATAAATCCGGTCCCTCCAGTTATAAAGATATGTGCCATATAAACATCCTCCTTTTTATTTTCACACTAGTACTAATCGGTACTAATATACTCAAAAAAATTACTTTAGCATGGAAGCTAAAGCATGAAGCGAGTGCTGCAATAGAGTTGGATTCTGGTTCGTATGCTGTAAGAACAGCCCGCCCTCAATAGTTGATAGAATTAAGGCAGCCGTCTGCTGCGGCTCCAGCCTGCTGTTTATTTCTTTGCTAGCAATGCCTTGGACGATAAGCCTCTCCAAGACGAGCAGCTGCCTTCCAAAAAATTGGCTGATTTGCTCGCGAATCGCAGTGGCTTCCTTCGGTGTCTGTGTATACAGCGTCAGGAAGGGGCAGCCTCCGAGACAGTCGACGTCTTGCTCGATAAGCACATTCATCAGTCTCGTGAGCCGATCCATGACAGGCAGCTCCGTCTGGTCAGCAATGCGAGTAATAAGCTGCTCATACTGGCCGGTCATTCTCTCGATAATGGCAGACAGCAGCTCCTCCTTGCTTTTGAAATAATAATAAATGTTGGTTTTAGATACTTTGCTTTCGGCAACAATATCATCCATGCTGGTAACGAGGTAGCCTTTGCTCAAAAATAGGCTCGCAGCGGTTTGAAGGGCAATCTCGCGATTGGAAATTTTTGTTTTTGGCGTCATAATTAGCACTATACAGTACTAATAATAAGGATGTCAATGGGCGATAAAATAACAAATAAAAGGGTGCGATATTAATAGATGTGATTTCATAAATTGTTCTCAATAGTTGCCATAACCAAAAAATCGCCCCTCGACCATTGCTGGTTGAGGGGCGATTTTGCCTTGATGCTAGTACATGCCTTGAGCTTCTTCCCACCAGCCAATGGAGATGACGGCGGGGGTGGGGTGATTCATAGAGCTGGTCAGCGTGAAGAGAATCGCTTGGCCGGGACCGATGATCCAGTGGCCTGCTTTCTCGCTCGAGACGCTGGAGTAAGCCGGAATGACGCGCGTGGATACTGGAATTGCAGCGAGAGCGGTCGTGTCTAGGCTGCTGCCGAACTGGACTTGTCCGCGCGGCGCAGGCTTCGGATTGAGCGTCAAATTTGCAGTGGATACCTCATGCGACTGCTTGCCGTGCGTTGGCAGGCTGGAGCAGAAGCAAATTTGCGAGACGAGCTTATCGTCAGACAAATTGCTCAGCACATAAATATCCAGATAAAGATTAACGCCCGAATGGGGAGGGTTGATGAGCGCCCCCCAAGTTCGGTTCGAATCGGTTGGATTCAGTTGATCGGTCTCGCCCAAAAAATATTTCCCTTGCAGCGACTTATTAAGCGGATTCGTTAAATTGACCACACTGACTGGCCCATTGCCATACATCGCTTCACCATCCTTCGCAACATGCTTATACTCCACCATATGATTGGGATCGTGTAACATGCCTGCGAATCGAAGGGCTTCACTTATTTCGTTTTCACTGGTTCCTCAAACGTCATGCCGAGCGTGTCCACCGTTACTTTTTTCATCGAAATCGGAGTTACCGGTCTATCGTTCGCACCGACGGTCTGGTTCACGATTTCATCTACGGCTTCCATGCCTTCCGTTACTTTGCCGAAGGATGCGTAAAGATTGTCAAGCGAAGGCGCATCGGCCACCATGATGAAAAATTGCGAGCCGCCCGTATCCGGGTCGTTCGTGCGCGCCATCGAGAGTACGCCGCGCGTATGCATCAGCTTGTTCTCGAAGCCGTTGTCAGTGAACTCGCCAGGGATGCTGTAGTCAGGTCCGCCCATTCCCGTGCCATCAGGATCGCCGCCTTGAATCATAAAGCCTGGGATAACGCGGTGGAAAATAACGCCGTCATAAAAACCTTTTTTAATAAGAGATACAAAGTTGTTTACTGTATTTGGAGCAACCTCTGGATAAAGCTCAAGCTTAATGATTTTGTCATTGCTTAGTTGAATGGTTACAACAGGATGCTTGTCCGGGCCAAGCAGCGCTGGGCCGCCCTCTGCAGGAGCTTCGGTTGGGGGAGTTGTTGTGCTTGCATTGCCGCCGGAGCCGGTATTTTTGTCTCCGTCCGCAGCGCGGTTTGCTCCGCATCCGGAAGCTGCAACGAGCAGAATGAGCATAAGGAGCAGCGTGGTCCCAAGTCGTTTGTTCTTATAAAGCATTTCAATATCCTCCTTAGGTTGTGTGAATACAAAAAAATTCCGCAGACTCTTCTGCCTATTTTTCCGCATTCTCATACATGATTCAATCTGTATAATAACATATTGGTTGATTTAAATGCGAGGGAGTCGTCTATTGCGGGCAATGCAGCAGCCGAAATATTTACGGGGTTTACCGTTAGCTGCCTTAACTATCAGCCTAACAAAATAACTAAATGTCACATACGGGTATGAAAATTGCTCCGTAATATTGATTATTAGAGGGTTAAGACATGTCTCTATCTTATGTATCCAACTATATTATTTAATTTCTCAATATCCTTTGGTTGTATTTTCAATGTCGTTTGTGGCACCCCTGTACCTCCATAAACATAATCAAATCGATATAATTCTCTATCTATGAATGTTGAGATCCCCGGGTTTATTAACGATACACTTCCGACCGTACTTCCAGTCACTTGTTCTACCTCTTTGGGTTTCGCTAATTTGATCTCTTGAACTTGAAAAATCTCCTTCAAAGCAACAGGATCGATTCGTCCGTAATCACCAGAGATGACCAAAGCATAGTAGCCTTTATCTGTTTTCAATATTAGTGTTGGGGCAGTTTGACCAATATCAATACCAAAATAATTAGCACCTTCCTGTGCGGTGTTAATTGGTTTACTATGTTCGATGACTTCGTAATCAACATGCTGATTCTTTAGTAGTAATATTAATTTATCCATATTTGGTTCCGTCTCCTCTATTTAGAGATTTTCGCTGATCCACGTACAAATTCGTCAGAAACAATTTTTCACCTTTTTTTGTCATTTAAATAATCCAGCTAAACTGCCAATAGATTGAATTGGAGGGTTATTTGGCAAGCTTTTTTCTCTCAAAAAGAAAGACATCGAGGCTTAGGGATATACGGCAATCTCGCGAATATATATGAAACTATGAGCTCGATACTGCTTTATTTTGGACGAGCGGGCATCCAATATATTTTTGCAGGAAGGGTCTGAGCAATGGGAAGGCTATTCGCGGTCATCGGTTTTCTAATTATTGATTCATACTTTCATCTAATCCCGAAATTATTTTCGCTAGATACCATCACTTGGCTAGCGTATGCTTGCATACTCTTCATCCTTGTTCATCATGTAGCCAAGCTGACGGGATTAAGCGGAATGAGTGATTTAGGCGTAAAAGCTCATTATGGCTGGAAAAGAAACCTGCGGATCGGTTTTTTTATTGGCTTTGGCATTTGGGCAGTCATGTACTTGCTCTTGTGGGGCTATGGGGATTTTCAGGTCGTGGGCGTAAAGAAAGCACCGGAAGCTATTCTTTTATTCATCGAAATCCTTGGCGTTATGCTTCTTAGCTCGCTTATGAATAATCTTATTGTGAACGGCTATGTATTTGCTCATCTTAAAGGTAAAATACGGAATGCTAGTTTATTGCTCGTATCTGCAATTATTTTTGCGCTGGATGATGTGTGGTTAGTAGGCTTCAGTCCTTCAAATGCTCTATTCTCGTTAGTGCTTGGCCTATCTCTTGGTTATGTGCTTCTAAAAACGGGTTCGATTTGGATGAGTACAGGCATACATATGGGCCTCAGCGTAGTGTACAGCTTCGTTTACGGGGTTCCGGGGAGTGAAGCTGACAAGGGCTTGCTGATTACGACTGCTGGAGAGAACGCTTCGTTTGTGTTTGCGCATGCCCATACTTTTGCGGCTGGCGCAATGCTGCTAATTATTTTGATTATATATCCTTGGTTGAAGTTGAATTCGGCCCAAACATACATGTACTAAATACAGCAAAGGATTGACAGCAGATGAGAGATTTGACCTCTAAATATGCGGGCGGCGATGAAATTATAAAAGAAATGTACCAGCTGACGGATCAGCGAAAGCGACGATTAGGCTTGCGGTATGACCTGACGATTCCCTTCGCGAAGGTGATCGCTTTAAATCCAAGCATCGAGTTGCCCATTAAACGGTATGAGATCGGGAAGGTGTTCCGGGACGGCCCCGTTAAGCGCGGGAGGCTGAGGGAGTTTTTGCAATGCGATGTGGATGTTGTGGGGGTTAAAGGTCCAGAGGCTGAGGTGGAGCTGATGCAGATGGCCATCGACGTGTTCCGATCGCTTGCGATCAAGGTTCAGCTGAAGTGGAATAATAGACGGTTTCTTGGCGAAGTTATGGCTGCAATCGGCGTACCCGGTAGCGAATCGCTGTCGGTCATGCTGACACTCGATAAGCTCGCAAAGGTGGGTGAAGCCGGCGTGAAACTGGAGCTTTCCGAGAAAGGGCTCGCTAACGAGGTAACGGACGCCGTCATTGAGCTGATCGCCCTGCAAAACCCTTCGCTCGAGGAACTCATGGACAGATACGGCCTGCGTGGCAGCGCGGGGGCGCTGGAGGTGCTCGCGGTAACCGATATTTTGGGCAAGCTTGGCCTTGCGCAAGACTGCGTATTCGATCCATTTCTCTCGCGAGGGTTATCATTCTACACGGGAACGGTCTACGAAATATTTGAAACGTCAAATGGCTTCGCTTCGAGCTTGGGCGGTGGCGGCCGGTATGACGCTATTATCGGACAGCTTGTTGGAAGGGAGGATGCCGAATATAGCGCGGTTGGACTATCGTTTGGCATGGAGTCGTTTATGGCGCTGCTCGAAAATCGTATAGCGGAGACACTTCCGTAGTGCTCATACCCGTAGGCGTGACAGCTGCGGAGATGCTGCAAGCGGCAGCCGAGCTGCGTGCCAGCGGTATTCGAGTGAAGCTGGATACGAGCGGTCGCAAGCTGAAAAACATCCTCGCCTCAGTAGCAGGGAGCGGGATTCGATACGCGTTGCTGCTAGGTGAAACGGAATGGAAGGCGGGCTTGGTGCGCCTCAAGGATATGGATGAGCGGACCGAGCGGGAAGTAACTCTGGATGAAGCGATATATGTGTTAGAGAATATAAGCTGCCCCCTTGTATTCGCTAATTAATGATAAGACAGCGGCCATCTGGCACAGGACATCCTGCTCTAGATGGCCGCTGCTATTCGTAAGGATTGATCGTTTTTCCGTTAAAGGACAATAGGGTCAGAAAGGTTGCTTACCAAAAATTAGGACAATCAGACAGCTAAATCGTTATTGACAGCGCTTTCAAGCTAGAATATACTGGGAACAAGTTAATAATGTGATGGAGACATGGAGATTCACAACAATTGCTTATCCTAATTTGGGTTTGCTTTTGATGTGAATCTTTTTTTGGTCCTCACAAACAAATGGGAGGTCGTTATTAGGATGAAACATTTCTTCTCTAGGCCTGTCTCGATTATTGTCGCGCTTGTGGTAGTGCTTATCGGCAGTTTGATTGCAAGTAATGTGCAAACAAGCGGCGGCAAGGTGAATGTGTCGGACGTGAGGTTTGCGGGTGATGGGGGCAATATGCTTAGCGGCTTGCTCTACACACCGGTAGACATGGATCTGAAAACGACGCATCCCGCCGTGCTTACGATGCACGGATACATTAACTCTCGTGAAGTTCAAGACCCTTTCAACATTGAATTTGCGCGCAGAGGCTACGTGGTGCTTTCCATGGATATGGAGGGCCACGGCTATTCCGAGCAATCTCCGTTTGATCCTACCATGAGGGGATCGCTGGCTGGTCTGAGCTATCTTAGAAATTTGGCCTTCATCGATAAAGAGAAAATCGCCTTGGAAGGTCACTCAATGGGCGGTTGGTCGCTGCTGGCTGCAGCAACTGCGAAGCCGGAGTGGGTCCATACCCTCATCCAAGAAGGCTCTTCAACCGAGACATTCGGTTCCGGTGAAGTGACCGCGGAAACGCCATTCAATTACGCGATTGTGTTCAGCAAATACGACGAATTTGCTCCGCTCATGTGGGAAGTGCCGAAGGCATCCCAAATCGTGGGCACCGACAAGCTAAAGAAGGTGTTCGGCGTAACAGAAGCTGTAGTACCGGGCAAGCTGTATGGCTCCTTTGAAAATAAATCTGCACGCATGCTTTATATCCCAAATGTCATTCACCCCGCAGACCATTGGTCGACAGCGGCAGTGGGGAACGCTATCGACTTCCTTCAACAAGCGATGCCTGCTCCAAGTCCTGTTGATCACAACGATCAAACTTGGCGCATGAAGGAATATGGCACATTGCTCGCGTTAATCGGCGCATTTATGCTGATGTTCTCCGTAGCGGGAAATTTGCTGAGAACGAGCTATTTCCGCAAAATAACTCAGCCTTTGCCTGAGCCGCATGGCGTTCGTCCTGGAGCTGGCTGGGTGCTCGGCGCATTGGTCGCCACGGCAATACCAGCACTCACCTTCTTCAAATTCCAAGAATGGGGCAGTAAGTGGATGCCGGCAGGCAGCTTCTGGTCGCAATCGCTTACGAATGGCTTCATTATCTGGATTCTCTTCAACGCGGCGATCACCGTCGTCTTGTTTGGGCTATGGCATAGATTCATGAATCAAAAGCTGGGAGTTTCATTACGGCATTACGGCGTGTCGGGTCATGCTGGCTCCTTCGGAATAGATATCGGAGCCACGGGCAGAGCACTGGCGCTTGCGATTCTCTCTGTAGGAAGCGTGTATGTAACGACTGCTATGACAGGCGCGTTGTTCCACATTGATTTTAGGATATGGGTTATGGGGCTGAAGGTGATGAGCGTAGACCAGCTGTTCCTGATGCTGAAATATGCTCTGCCGTTTCTCGTATTCTTCCTTGTTAATGGGCTGCTTCTGCATGGCCAATTCAGGCTGCGTGAGAGCAGCACGGAAACGAAAACAGCGTGGAAATGGTTTCTTTCTAACGCGATGATCAATACCGTCGGCATCATTGTCCTCATTCTCATCCAATACGTCACGATGTTCACTACGGAAGAAATTTTCTGGAAATCACAAGCGCTGCTTGGCATTGTAGCCTTTCAGTTCGTTCCGGTAAACATCGTCATGGCGCTGGTATCAACATACTTCTTCCGCAAAACCGGTACGATCTATGCTGGCGCATTCGCCAATACACTCTTAATCACTTGGTATATTGTCGCAGGGCAAGCCATTCAATTCGCCGGTCAGCCAGCTTCGAACACGACAGCGATTGTCATATTCGCTCTATCAGCCCTTATCGTGGCAGCTGTGTTGTTTCGGAGAAGCAGCAAATCCGTAAGCAAAGAAAAGAATGCTTCTGCTTAACAAACGCCGTGTCCCTTTTGCTTCCCAATACGAACTATGCTAAATAAGAGGCAGTCTCTAAAGGTCCTAGACCTATAGGGGCTGCCTCTTGTGCGCTTGGCAGCGCAATCGACTAAGGAGTGAAAGTCTCCAGTACACCGCGAGGTGGCGGAAGTACATAGCTGACACATAGTGCGTAGTCCGTGAGGATAGGTGCGGAGGATGTGAAGGCAAATCCCGGAACAGGCGGCATAACCAAGATGGCTGACGGAGCCGGATAACCCTGCAAGAGAAGGGGAAGTCCAATACCACCACGGGTTCCGGAAGTTAAGAGGACTGGGTTCGGGAGAAAGTCGGTTGACGTGACCCAAGGAGATCTCATCGTTTCCGCTAAAAGCGGTAACTTAACCCAAGATCGTGAGGATCAAGGCGAGGCTATGAATGGTGAGAAGTCAGACGTAGGGATAGTAGTGAGTAAGTCTGCCAGAAAGGCCGCAAAGGCAGATGAATCGGCATGAGGTTGCCGATGCGAGTCCTAATCCAAAAGGAGGATACTCGTGCGAAGCCCGAAACCGTGGAAGAAGAGAGAACGAGTAAGGCCATGTGCCAGACAGGAGCCGGTGAGCCAAGAAGCGCGTAGACCCGGGGAATGAACATAAGGAGAAGCCGTCTGGGGCGAGTACCGACAGGGAAGTGGAGATTGCTGAAAGGCTACAAGCCATGGAACTGCAAGGGAAGGAGAACGAGCATGGAAGAACAAGGAACGAAGAATCTCTCTCGTAAAGAAGTGAAGAAGCAAGAAGAACGCAAATGGTATAGTCTCATCGACAAGATATGGGCTAAGTCAAACCTGGAGGAAGCCTTCAAGGAGGTTAAGCGGAACCGAGGCGCAGCAGGGATCGACCGAATGACCATCAAAGCATTTGAGTCGCAGTTGGAACGCCATCTAGAAGTGGTTCAACAGACACTGAGGAACAAAACCTATCGGCCCAAGCCAGTTAGGCGAGTGTACATCCCAAAAGCAGATGGAACGCAAAGACCGTTAGGCATTCCTACCGTAGGCGATCGAGTTGTACAAGCTGCTGCGCGGCGCATACTGGAACCTATCTTTGAAGCCAAATTCATGGACTGCAGTTTCGGATTCCGGCCGGAAAGAGGCGCGCAAATGGCGTTACAGAAAATCCGTCAGGATCTAGAAGACGGATATCGGTATGTCATTGACGCGGACTTGAAAGCATACTTCGACACCATCCCGCATGAAAGGCTCATCGGGATGGTGAAGGAAACGGTAGTGGATGGAAGTGTCTTATCGCTGCTGGAGAAATTCCTGAAAGCAGGAATCATGGAAGGCGGGAGCATTCACGCAAATGAACAGGGAACGCCGCAAGGAGGAGTCATCAGTCCTTTACTCGCCAACATCTATCTTCATCCACTGGACAAGCTCATGACCGAGCGAGGCCACCGTCTGACACGATATGCAGATGACTTCGTCATTTGTTGCAGGACGCAGAAAGGCGCGGAGCGTGTACTGAGGTCTGTCATCAAGCTGCTGGAGAAAGAAATGGGGCTGAAAGTACATCCTGAGAAAACGAAAATCGCCAACAGCAAGAGGGAGTCATTTGTGTTTTTGGGTCATGAGTTTAAACCAGGAAAACGAATGACGCCATCGGACAAAGCCATGGCGAAATTCAAAGAGCGGGTGAAGGAGATCACAAGACGGAATCAGACCGTCAATGTACAAGAACTGGTGAAGAAGGTACTCAACCCTTATCTTAGAGGATGGGCAAACTACTTCGGAACAGGAGACGTACAAGGTCGATTCCGAGAATTGGATGCTTGGATCAGGAGACGACTCCGAGCGGTTCAACTGCGTAGCTGGAAGAAGATAAGAAAGCTCCATCGAGAAATGCGGAGAAGAGGATGGGACAACAAGGAAATGCCGGGGCTACGCATGACAGCGTGGAGAAGTTCGCATTCTACCTATGCCCAATATGCGATGCCAAATAAGTGGTTTGGAGAAATCGGTCTATGTAGTCTTCTTGCAATTTACAAAGAACTTCATTCCCAGAGGGGATAATCACTGGAGGAGCCGGATGCGATGACCCGCACGTCCGGATCTGTGAGAGGCCTATGCGCATGCGCATGCGCATAGGCCTACTCGATTGTATGATCAGGTCAACATAGGCAAAAAAAACACAACGCCCCCTAAAGCTACACACTCACCCACGGGAAGGCTGTAGTGATACATTTGTTTGGAAGCGCTTACTAAATGGATTGTTTTTTTAAAAGCTCGAAAAAGGAAAGGGGAGAATTCCTATCATGAGCAAGAAGCATTCGCTATGGATAAAGGCGACTTGTATCTAAGATAGGTTAAATTGTGTTGTGTTAGGGGACGAAACCTATTGCGCTGTCAGCTGTACCCGATTAACAAAAAATTAACAAATACCGCATGTAGTTTTCATTTCCATAAATATACTATTGATCTGCAATAAGGGAACTGCGAAAACTAGAACAATGGACCTATTCAATGAAGTGGAGGTCCCTATTTTGTAAAATCATGGTGTTTAATATTTAGTTGTTTATACCTATATACCAATATTATTCAATAATACATAATTATACTTGCTACATATTCAAAATAATATATTTTCTAGGAGGAATTTTATTTTATGGTAATCAGTGTTAAAAAAACCGCAGTGAAAGTCGCACTATCAGCTGTTGCAATCTCTATGCTCATTAGTCCTTTGACTACCTTTGCTGAATCTAGCGAAAAAACTGCTACAGCCAACGTATTGGGACAGAATTCCAGTCATGAGCATTCCCCGAAAATTCCGCTAAACTTCAAATCTGTTAATTCACCAAGCAATGTTCAAAAGCAAAAATCTCTAACCGTGGATGAAGTTCTTAATAATCCGTTATATAAGGATTTGACTTTTGACGAAGAAGATGTGAAATTATTTAAAGAGATTGAAAAATTCAAGAAAGAGAATCCCGAATTGGCAACTTCTGAAATATCACAACAATTTGATCAAAAATTGAGTGACCAACAACAAAATTCCTTTAGTGCTCTTTCTTGGTATGACCCATATATTGCTCAATGGAAAGTGCTGACTAACGCTGAGAAGGTATTAGTCATTACAAGTCCTGGGCAGGCGTTGCTTGTAAATTATTGTAGAGACAAAGCTGTCAACTACGAAGAATCCAGTATTTATAATAACCAACATGGGAACGGCACTCAAAGGGATGCATTCCGCCACGCAATATGGAATGCATTGATGGTTAAGTATATTAACAAATTGTCAGCATATACGTGGGCTACCGCTCACGAGGCAAAAGATGACCCGAGTTACTATGACCAATATTTTGACGGTTTTACTGGAAGACAACATAAAGTTATGGATCTTCATAACAATGAAAAAGGGAGGGATAGCTGGAACTTCTGGACTGATAGTATCCTATGGACATCAGATAAAACCTTACAAGATCGGGTTACAGCGAAAATCCAAGCTGGAGAGATGATTGTTCTAAGATGATAATATAAATTTAATATTTTCTTATATAAGAGGTAAAGGGAATCTTTCCCTTTCCTCTTTTTACTTAATTAAGTTTCGTAGCATATCGTCCACATGGGAGGACATGAACCGATGAGAACAACGGTATTTAGTATATGTATTTGCTTGCTTTTCACGCTTTGCGCTTGTAGTGCATTTAGTAACAATCCTATGCCTACTTCTACGGCTTTTGTTGAAAATACTGATATTAAGATTCCAGTTAAAGTTTTTACATACCATTGGGGAGGGAAATACGAGTACGGCGATTCATCAGCAATAGAAATGAAAATCGAACCTACGATCATACCCCCTAATTCAAAAATTATATTTTCGTTTAACCGTAAGCCAAAAAAAATGGGCAATATCCATGAAGTTCTCAATGAAAAAGATGTAAATGTATTAGACAATACAAAAAATGAAATTCTAGTTCCGTATACCAACGGAATTCACACCTATAGCTACAATGCTCAATGGTCAGAAGGTGGGGTTGTTTTTGTTTTCAAAGTGGAAGTGAAATGATTGCCATGGAGACCCCTCTCCAGATAACGGAATGATCAAGATCGTGTTACAGCAAAACTCTTGAGTTAAATACTATTTCAACAGAAACAGACAAGAACGTTCAATAAATCATTTCTTTATTGATGATTACAATACGCGGAAGCAAACCACCTTGGGCATTAGAAGCAATCTTTCAGTCCTTGTCTAATGAGATAGAATTGCGACCGTTTCCTGAAGCTGTTGAATCTACAAGTGAATCACAAGTGCTAGACATAGAAGGATTAAAGAAGGCTTTACAAGCTGAATTTCAAATAATGGCACAACAGGCAGCACATGAAGCAGTTCAGCAGGTAGCAGCTGCTACCGTTCAAGCGTTGCCAGATCCAGCACAGCAACGGAATGAACGCATGAATGAGCATATGGCGGGAAAGCGAATTGAAAGGCAGCTGAAGCGTGAGGCGTTAGATCTCTGGGAGAAGAAGCCGGTAGCTGAAAGAATGAAGAAGGTTGGACTGTTCAAGAAAGAAGAAGATAGGACCCGGTCGCAGCTCTTACATTGCCAATACCTTGACCCCATTAGACCTCCCCAATGGTTGCGTTTCCGCCTGGTAATGTGCCGCTCCCTCCTCTCAGAGTTAGCAAGGTCGTCCACTCCTGACCGCACACCGTCACCGTTAGTCACACTCAAGCGTGGGCATGGTTCCGGCTTGTTAGGAGTCTGCGTTAGGATTGTATTGTTTGCGGCGGTCGAGGATGATTGGAGATAGATATGTCGGCATAATCAGACTAGACTACGCGCCACATATAGACCATATTTTCGCTACTTGGTGATTTAGACCAGGGGTATTATGACAATTTGATTCTTGGGACATATAAAATCTAAAAAGCTGCAGAGCCACGCGTCATTTTTTATGAGAATGTTCCGCAGTTTTATCAATCGACAACTTACAATGACCTGCAGCAGCTGCTTTCGCATGATTTTCCATATCAGGTCGGTCCGATCCGATTAGAGAGTCATTCGTTCGGTAGTATAGCACGGCGAGATCGGTCATATGCGGTATATTTTAGGGACAAGGAAGACACTACTATTATAAAGCAATTGTTATTAAAGAGGTTCGGGATGAAGCGAATAATCGGACTGATTATACAAACATTCAGTCAGCACAAGGCATGAATATGACGCTTTACCTTGATAATGCCAACTATCAAGCCATTTATGGAATTATGCGAAATCGGATGCAAACGTACACCGCTACCCTGCGTGCAAAAAGCGCATTTTTAATCGGGAATACAGCAACAGCGTATGATGTAAAGCAAATTAATGGCTCTACATGGTTATTCTTAGGGTATTCCAGCGCATCGCTTGCCTACACCAATCCAGAGTTTATCTGGTTACGTCCAAATGAAATTACATTGGGGCCAATAGTTACTCTGCAATAGAAAAAAAG
Organism: Paenibacillus sp. Y660; assembly: GCF_057221575.1. NCBI lineage: Bacteria > Bacillati > Bacillota > Bacilli > Caryophanales > Paenibacillaceae > Paenibacillus > Paenibacillus sp. Y660. Next base: position 47,182 of record NZ_JBXBBJ010000009.1, read on the forward strand.
AGCAGCTCGCCTAAGCGAGCTGCTCTCTTTTTGGATTATGCACCCGAAATAGGGACAGAAACTTTTGTAAAACTAACCGTATCCACCTTCCATACTTTATCGACATATACGAGATTAATTTGTCTTGTAACAGAATGGATTTCGTAAGCATCATGCCCAATTTCTAATGATTGCGAAAGTCTTGCTGTTGTCTGACTTGTATAATTAACGGACGTTAGAGGAGCATGAAATGAATAGTCATTTCCCAATCCTTTATTTTGAATAATTGCATTGATGAGACGATTCGTAAAATATGGCTTGTAATGAGTCCGAATTTGCTTGATGGCAGATACATTTGTTGCTTCATTTAATTTATCGGATAACTGTTTCAAACGGGCAGCCGTCGCTTTTTGAGAGGAAGAAGGCTGAGTTCGTTCGATATTTACGACAATTTGTTTCCCATTCAACGAAATCGTTGCTTGTTGACCGTAGGGGTTCCAGTCTACATCTGCTCCGAGCGTTTGGCTGACAAACCGCAGGGGAACAAAAGTAGTGTTTTGGATTAGCTCGGCCGGGACGTCCAGCTCAATTTGAGACTGATTCACAAGCACTTTTTTGGAGTTGACGGTGAGCAGCAGCTCGGTTTCGTCTTTCTTGATTTTGATTGTTTTGCTCTTCTGGTTCCACTCCACCGCAGCGTCCAAATTTTGAGAAAAGTCGCGTAAAGGAATAAGCACCCGACTGTTTTTCAGTTGGCCGTTGTTAATCTCTACAGGCCGACTATCTGCAAAGCTGGGAGCTGAAAGAGCAGGGACGGCAATTAAGGCAGACGCTAATACCGTCAAAGTTAATTTTTTAAACATGATATCCTCCTATAAAAAAAAGATAAATCAATCTCTTCTATTAAAGGATAGACGTATTTGTTATATAAAAGTTACAGTTAGTTAAAGTTACCACATCTCTAAATGGGGCTTAACTTCCACCTGTTGAGCGTTCTTCTATGAGAGGCTTCTCGTATCTTTAGGCGTGCGTAGCCACTCTAAGCAGCTTCTGGATATGCTTTTCGATTTGCTCAGGCGTATCCTTCGACCCGAAGCGCTTCAATACTTTTCCGTTCTGATCGACTAGAAATTTCGTGAAGTTCCACTTGATCGATTTGGAGCCGAGGAAGCCGCGAGCTTCGTTGGTGAGGTGTTGGAAAAGCGGGTGAGCGGTGCTGCCGTTCACATCGATTTTCGCGTACAGCGGAAAGGACACGCCGAAGTTGATTTCGCATGCCTCTGCTACTTGGCTGTCATCGCTTAGCTCTTGATTAGCGAACTGGGAGGAAGGAAAACCTAGAACGGCGAAGCCTTGCTTGCTATACGTATCATGAAGCTTTTGAAGACCTTTGAACTGTGTTGCGAAGCCGCACTTGGTCGCTGTATTCACGATTAGCATTACTTTCCCTTTGTAGGGAGCAAGAGTCTGTGGTTCGCCTTTGATCGTATTCACTTCAATATTGTATATGGACATAGGGGATAACCTCCAATAACCGATTTGTATTTTACATAATTTAATTGTAAGCAATTTATATACGGCTGTCAATTTAATTTAAAAGATGTCAAAACAAAAAGAAGCTGCCCTTAATGGTTACAGGGCAACCTCAAGTTTTTAATATACCACGTTTGTGGCTCCAGCCAGACGAAGCAGAGATTCGGCCTCTGCCTCGGAATCCGTTTCGAGAATGAACAAGTAACGTCCGAGTTCAACCGCGTCACCGCATTCCTTAGCATGCTTCTCAGGAATTCCGATATCCTGCAGCACATCATTTGTACCGGGGCGATCATCAAGATCGTTAATGACTGGAACAAAGCCGGCAGGACTGCCGCTGCTTGCTCCAACCGATCCGGCTGTGTAGCCGCCAGCAGCGAGCGGAATCGCTCCAAGCGGGGGTACAACCCTATCTGCAAGCGGCTCCCTTGCCTCAAGAATTTCATAGACTTCTTCAACAGGGACATCTGATTGAGCAGCCAGTATCGGAGCAGACTCCTTATTTTTTACGACAATTCGCAGGTTGTAATCATTCGTCTGAGCCGTTTGAAACATTTTGATCGCTTCCAAAATGCCTTTTTCTTTTTTGAAAATGCCGATGGTCACCGTCATGGTGAGTCCTCCTCTCGCATTTTAGCTAATATGAGGTTACAACTACTTATACCCTTCCCTCACAGCTTTGAAACGAGATTCAGCGGCAGACGAACCGTGACACTTCACTAATTTCATTGATTTCATCCGCTGTTAGCTTGAAGCGCATCGCCTTTACGTTCTGCTCGGCGTGATGGATTTTGGATGCGCCTGGAATAGCGAATACCGTCTCGCCGTGAGCATGGATCAGCCAATTGAGCGCTACTTGCGTTGCGGTAGCTTCGTAACGGCCAGCCATTTGCTCCAATGAGTCAATGAGCGGCTTCGCACGGCTTAGCCCTTCCTTGCGGAATGCAGGGCTCCATCTGCGAGGACCGCTTATTGATTTGACCAGCTCGGGATCTTGATGAAACTTTCCGCTTAATATGCCTTGCTCAAGCGGAGAGTAGGCGATGATAGCGGTGCCCAGCTCCCTCGCTGTTTCCAGAATGCCGTTCTGTTCGATCCGGCGGTCCAACAGGCTGTATTTCACTTGGTTGGATGCAAGCCGCAGGCCATGCTCCCGCAGGACACGGTCAGCCTCGCGCATTTGCTTGGCGGAGAAATTGCTTACGCCTACATGCTGAATTTTCCCCGCCGCCGCCAGCTTCGCCATCTCCTTCATCTCGCTGCTTACCGAAGAGAGGGAGAAGGGCTGATGCACCTGATACAAGTTGATTGTTCGGCCTTCCAGCTGTTTTATTCGCTCATCAATGGTGCTTCCTATACTGCTCGCAGTGCGCATCAACGGCCACCATTTGGTCGCGATAAATACAGGGTTTGAAGCAGGAATCGTTTCCCTCAAAGCGCGAGCAAGCAGCTGCTCGGATTGACCGTTGCCGTAAATCTCGGCTGTGTCGAACCAGTTCATGCCGCCCTCGCAGCTGGTTTTGACGATATCATTAATCATGGCACCCTGCAGAACAGGCCAAAATTTTCCGATGAGGCCTTTGCCGTTGCTGAACTGCCAGCAGCCAAGGCCAAGTGGAGATAATTGCAGGTTCGTAGGGCCAAAAGGCCGGAGCACGGATTTCATCATTGCGTATTGCCTCCTAAACAAGTAATGGAGTTGCAGCACATTTGATCTTACTCTTTGGCTCCGCTTTGCTGCATTCTGTGTAGGAATTGGTGCATAAGCTCCAGCATCGCGGCTCCTTCTTCCGGCGTTCCATCGAGCTTGCAGGCGAGCTGATAAGGGAAGTCGAGCGCTTGCTCTTTCAAAGCTCTTCCTTGCTCGGTGAGCTCAACCAATACGCTGCGTTCATCGTTGCGATCACGCGTCCGGGTAATATGTCCGGCTGCCTCCAGCTTCTTGAGGAGTGGGGTCAAGGTGCCTGAATCAAGATAGAGCTTGTTGCCAAGCGCAGTTACGGTCACGTGATCCTGCTCCCATAGAGCCAGCATCGTAACATATTGCGTATAAGTCAGGTCTATTTTTTCCAGCATCGGCCGATATAGCTTCGTTATTTCTCTGGAACAAGCATAAAAGGCGAAGCAGATTTGATTGTCGAGCTTTAACATTTCGTTGGAATCCATGTTGTTTTCCTCCATAGGAAGGCGAATTTTTAAAAACTTCGCTTCATTTCGTAAAATTAAATTGTGATAAATATAATATAGAGGAAATGGCAATAGACTGTCAATGACAGCCGCGGATCGAGTATGATTGAAGTGAGTCGTTTAAGTATGCTATAGTTACAGCGTTTATTTGAATTTGATGAAGGAGTGAGAATAATGTCCTATACCGCTAATGAGGTTGCAGAATGGATGCTAAACGAGTTGAAGGAGAAAGGAATTTTGCATCAAGGTGCTGCCGTTGAGCATATTAAGAGCCATTTTGGCGAATCTTTTATATATGTGAATGAGCATGGCAATCAATCGATTGATAAAGAAGTGAAGAAGGTATTCCGCAAGCTGCACAAAGGAAAAGCGGCTTGGGAAAGAGACGGCTTCTTCTGGGGCTGGAGTTAAATTTGCTTCGCGGCATAAGAAAAGGCGTTATCGCATAAGCTTGGCTTTGAAGCCAGCTCATACGATTAACGCCTCATATTCTCGTTTGAATATCGTTGATTATTGCATGCAGCCGATGATAAGACCAGCGATTACATATGAGATCAAGTGATAGCCTATTGTAATGAAGTAAAGGCCAAGCTTGTGTCCCTCGAATAAGTAGTTCATGCCGATTTTGAGCGAAATGCTAATTCCTATAAGCAGTCCTACGACTAATCCGCTCCAAATCGTTGTTTCATCCGCAAGCGTGAGCAGCAGCGCCAGTACAAATGAGCCGCCAAGCGCGGTCAAGGCTGTCAGCACATAGGTTAGTGCTCCGCCTCCCGACATTTCACTTTTTGATAAACCGCGATGCTTCATCCATGCATTGCCGAGCAAAATCGGGGAATACCATAAAAATCCAAGCACCATTGTCGCGATCGTTGCAAGCAATACAGCTACATAATTGACATCAGCTAGATGCACCATCCGCTATTTCCTCCTTTATTTAGTAAATCACATTTATTTTAGCAGAAAAAGAAGTCGGCTCGGTAGTGGAATACCCAAATTTCATAAGAACTTGACAAAGGTAACTGTAATCATTAAACTTACAGTATGGAAGTCATAAATAAGGCGGCGCTTGGACTAGGAAGTTTCAGAGTATCGTCTACTTTTTTACAGTAAATGTACTAAAAAAAGTTACAGTTAAGCAGGCGTTCTTACTATTAGGGATAGGTGGTGCTTAAAGATGAAATTCAGCACAAGCGACTGGGTACAAGGTAAAACGAAGGATGGCGAGCTTATTCACGGATTTGTCGAAACAGTCGATATTTTGCAAGGATTTGTAACCGTGAATGTTGTGAAATCAGATAACGAGGAAGTCATAGGGAAAATCGTTGCCGTTCGGTCATCCTGGCTCAAAAACGTATCCGACATTGCACTGGATGATGCCCAGATATTTCACAACGCAATCGACTTGGCATTAGATACATGGGATGAGGCTTGGTTTATGGAGCTTACGAATTCCCGGAAGGCTAGCGATGATGCGTCCAAATCCGGAGACCACTCAAAAGTATATTCATTCCCTGCCAATCGACTGGGGCAATCCGCATAAAGCGAGCGGGCTTGCTGCTTAATCATAGCAGTACCTAGAAGGATGATGCCATGCAGGCAGGCTGCTGGCGTCATCCTTTTTTTAATTGTGCGGGATGGGACATAGGTACAAGTGAAAGCGCAGCGAGATTATGATGGAGAAGCTGCTTCTGCAGGGTAGCGCGTTATTTGAGCTGTATGCCGATCCCAAGAGCTCGCGCGCGCCCTGCAAAATAATTCGCAACCGCCATATCGAACACCGCCATACCCATCGGGCAAAATAATACAGGCTCCGAAGCGGCGAATTTCGCAAGCGCTCCGCGGCATACGACATCGGTTAACGAGCTAGTCTGTGCTTTGGTTAAGCCCCGTTCGAGATGAAGCAGCTCGATGTCGGTATTCTCGCGGCATACCTCCTCCCAATCGTCGACAATTATCGCGGTAATACCGCGTATGGCTGACGATTCATAATCGCGCAAGGACACATCAAGCAGTAAGCTGCCTGCTGCCGGAGGGATATCGATATACCGCTCTTTGCTCACCGTGCACGTAATAATGAGGTCGCACTCGCTATATAATTGCTGCCAGCTGCCCGCTTGCCGAGTGCGGCTCCGCAGAGCGCTGTCAACACCGGCCAGATCAGGGCTATCCAGCTCGCAGCCCCGTATATCGTATACTTGGACTTCTTCTAATCGCTCCCCGAAAAGCGCACCGCACATGTCGTAATGAAGCCGGCCTACGGGTCCGAAGCCGATAATCCCAAGCTTAAATCGTCGCTCTGCGCCTTGCGCTTTAAGATAATGACGGATCAGCAAGCCGCTGACCGCTGCCGTTCGAGCGGCGCTTGGCAGAGGTGTGCCAAGCATAGCGTACGGAATGCCCGTACCGGCGTCATTTAGCAGCGTAACGCTGTGCGCGCGAGGCAAGCCGGCATCGATATTGCCGGGAAAGCTGGCAATCCATTTGATGCCGGCCGCCTGAACAGAACCGCCGATGTAAGCAGGCATGGCAATGATTCGATTGGCTGGATTGCGGTAACGCAAATAAGGCTTTATGGGCTGCGCATAGTCGCCGGAATCGATAATTCGAACCGCAGTCTCTATGCTGTCAACAAGCTCTCCCCAGTGCAAGCCGATGGTGCGAATATGCTGATCACCGAGATATAACACGGGCATTATCCTTTCGGTTATCGAATGTTATGCTTAGTTATCTGATTTAAAACGATTCTCTCCGAACTGCTGCTCCACCCATTCATCGCTAAATACGGTATCCATATAACGCTCCCCGCGATCATGCAAAATAACGACGCATACCGAGTCATTCGGCAGCTCATTCTCGATTGATTTCAAAGCGTGAATAACCGCGCCAGAAGAGGGTCCAGCCAAAATCGATTCCTTCGCTGCGAGCAGCCTGCAGCCGGCAACCATATCCAGATCGGCTACCTTTATCGCCTTATCCATAAACCTTGTGTGGCCAAAAGGAGGGATAATGCCAGTTCCAAGGCCGGGAAAACGTCTGGTGCCGTTCGCTCCGCCAAAAATAACGCTGCCTTCCGCATCGACCGCGACGATCTTAGTCGGAAGCTCATGATCGCGTGCATAATTAGCGCAGCCGAGCATCGTGCCGCAGGTGCTGACACCGCCAACTATATAGTCGACGTGGCCCAGCTCCTCGATGACTTCGCGCATCGTTCCCTCGTAATGGGACATATGGTTGTTCTTATTTGCGTATTGATTCGGCCAGAAGCTATTCGGCGTGCGCGATACAAGCTGCTGCACTCTGTGAAGCCTTGCAGGCAGAAATTGACCGGTTTCGGGATCCTCCTTGTCAACCATCTCAATATCGGCACCATAAGCACGCATAATCCGGATGTTCTGCTGTGTCGTCTTTGGATCGATGACGCTGATGAACCGCATGCCTAAATAGGAGCAGATGGCTGCAAGACTAATCGCCATATTGCCTGAGCTGGATTCAATAATGACGGAGCCTGGTCCGATAATGCCCTCATCCCATGCCTCATTGATGATGCGAGCAGCGGATCGATCCTTGGCGCTGCCTCCCGGGTTGAGCAATTCAAGCTTGGCATATACTTGAATGCCGCGATCATTCGCAAACAGCTTCGACAGCTGAATAAGCGGCGTATTCCCGATGATTGACAACAGATTTTTCCCCATTGGCTAAGCACCCCTCAAAAATACAATTTTTTTGATTTCACCGCCCCGCGCTCAAGCTGCTCCGTTTCCGCAGCGCGTGTCACTGTAATGCCGTCCAGCATGCGATTTTGAATCATTAGTCCGATCTCGCCAATTTTGTGCTCGATGGCATGCTGAATATGAACAAGCATGTCGTCTTTCAACAATTTACTTTGAATATGAATAGACAGCTTGTTATGACGAAGCCTTACGCGAAGCGCAGCATCGCTCACGAATTGGTGAACAACGCTTTCAATGTCGTATAAGCTGATTTTTTCCCCATGCTTCAGATCCGTGCCGATTCGTTTTGAAATACAGCTGAAGCATTGCCTCTCCCGCCCGTCAATGATAAGGGTCTGGAAATCGCGAACGACATCATAGGTGACGTATCGAATGGCCGGGAATAAGGTGCGCACGTAAGAGGTCAGCACAAGAACGGCCTCGTTTTGCTGCAAAGACTCGAATTGGTCGTCGATTTGCTCGGCGGGCAAGGCTTCGGCATAAATGCCGTCCTCGATGACATATAAGCCGTGCAGGTGAGAGTACGAGGCAATCGCGCCAATCTCAATCGAGCCATACGTATCGAGAATATGGCGAGGCTCGATTCCGAACCGGGCTGCCATATTGGACTGCCAGTGGAGAGGTGCAATTTCGCCGACAAGTATTATTTTTTTGATGCCATAATGCCGCGGATCGACTGAGTTGGAAGCAATCGCGTCCAAAATCGACGGCATCGTATAAAGAAGGTCTGGGCGAGTGGATTCCAGGCTTGCGATATGCTCTTCGATGGGCAGCGCAAAGGATAAGGAATCCGCCTGCAAGCCAAGTCGCGCAAAGATCGTCATGGCCGTATTGGCTGCATGCCCGGTACCCATGTCCGCTAATGCTTTGCGGATCGCCATTGGATGGTGCTCATGTAGGTCGGAAACTGCTAGCCAGTCCCTAAAGCAAGCTGTTTTCGCTTCGATGTAGCGCTCATCGTCCTCCTGTGAATAATAAATCGCCTTGCGAACACCCGACGAGGTGCCGGAGGTTCGGTAAACGGACAAATCGGCTTCGCTTCTAGCCTCTTGGGTGAAATAATGCTTTTCCAAAATGTCAGATGTGATAAGCGGCAGTTCGGTTAACCCGCATGCTTGTGGATCTATTCCGTGCTCATGAAGGAGAGACTTGTACCAAGGGTGCAGCTGGCTTATACGTTCGATTTGCTGCTGAATCGGGGTTAATAGCGACATTCGGTTTGAGCCTCCTGCAACTTGGATGAATGCGTTAATTAAGCATATGTCGCTAGCGTTTACAGGTTCGACTTATGCCGTCAGCGGCCTACATCCATTTTGCGAAAGGTTCGTATGCTATAAGGGGGTGAAGAAAGAACGGAGGGATAGGATGAAAAGCAAGCAAAAAAAGTCGCGGTCAGCTAATGCGTTCAGCAGACACATAGCGGATAAGTGGGCGAAGACAGAAGTATTGAAAAGTGATGCTGAGATAAGAAAACATTTGCCTATGACACAAATTTTGACGGAGAGCCGTTTGCGTGGAATGCTTGAGCAGTATGGAATGGTTTATGTGAAACCGGCAAAGGGATCTCAGGGACGCGGCGTGATGAAGGTGGAATTAAAGGAGGTTAAGCGGGCGGGCAGGTTCGTACAGAGCTATGCGTATCAGCTTGGCTTGAAGAAGCGAACCTTCACCACTCCTAAAGCGTTGTACCTTTCTATTTTGAAGGATGCGAAGGGGAAGGTCTATTTGATTCAGAAGGGTATCCACCTGCTTAGGCATAAAGGATGCCCTTTTGACCTTCGGCTCGTAGTTCAGCGGACGCCTCGCGGCAGTTGGGATGCGACTGCAACGGTGGGCAGGGTAGCCCATCCGCGCAAGATCGTGACGAACGGCAGTGCAGGGGGAACAATCTACCCAACGGCACATTTGCTGAGAAGCTACACGAGTTCGGCTAAGCTAACAAGCATGCTGAAGCAGATGGATCAGCTCGGTGTCCGCACGGCGACGCGGCTTCATCGCGCCTATCCCGGCATTGTCGAGATTGGTCTCGATCTTGCCCTCGACACGCAGTTGAAGCCATGGATCCTTGAGGTAAACACCTCGCCTGATCCTTGTCCGTTCGCGCTGCTTAAGGATCAATCGATGCTCCGTAGAATCGTGCGCTACGGCAAAGCAAACGGAAGAACCTACAGGCTTCGCTGCAAAAAAGCGAAGCGCGGGTTGTAAAGAGAGCTTCGCCGCCGCCGCATAGGGCATGTAAGGATGGAATCGGCGTGTGGGGAAGCTCGAAAAGCGGCTTTAAGCGCACATATGCGCTTAAAGCTGAAAAGTAACCCAAGTTAGTGGTCTATAAGCACGCATATGTGCTTATAGAGAGAATTCGGCGTGTGGGGAAGCTCGAAAAGCAGCTTTAAGCGCACATATGCGCTTAAAGCTGAAAAGTAACCCAAGTTAGTGGTCAATAAGCACGTATGCGTGCTTATTGAGAGAATTCGGCGTGTGGGGAAGCTCGAAAAAGGGCTATAAGAGCACATATGCGCTTAAAGCTGAAAAGTAACCCAAGTTAGTCGTCTATAAGCACGCATGCGTGCTTATTGAGAGAATTCGGCGTGTGAGCAAGCTCGAAAAGCGGCTTTAAGCGCACATATGCGCTTAAAGCTGAAAAGTAACCCAAGTTAGTCGTCAATAAGCACGCATGCGTGCTTATTGAGAGAATTCGGCGTATGCGTGCAGCTCGAAAAGCAGCTATAAGCACACATATGCGCTTATAGCTGAAAAGTAACCCAAATTAGTGGTCTATAAGCACGCATATGTGCTTATTGCGAGAATTCATCGTGAGAGCAAGCGCGGACATGTTGCCGGAGCAAGCGCTGCTGCGCCACTAAAGTCTAATCGGCAAGAAACAGCGATTCCATGGAAAATGCGGTGCGGAAGCGAAGGCTCTCGACGGGATCGCGTAGATCGCGGCCGGTGAGCCTTTCGCATTTTTCAAGGCGATAGGTGACGGTGTTGCGGTGGATGAACAGCTGCTTGGCAGTCTCCGCAAGCTGGCAATGCGTCTCGTAGAAGGTGCTGAGCGTCTTGAGCAAATCGCTTCGCTCCTTCCCTTCAATGCTGAGCATATCCTTGAACGTTTCCTCGTAATACTCCCGCAGCTCCTCCTTTGGAATCATCCGAAGCAAATTGTTGAAGTTTTTGGCGCGGTAGGGCAGAATGAACTGCTTCTTGTGCGCATCATAGCCGGTTTGCAGCGCTTCGACCGCTTCCTTGTAGGACAAGGGTACATCGGGAAGCTGCGAAACCGGATTGCCGATGCCGATCGAGATGGGGATGCCGTGCGTATCTCCTAGGCTGCTTGCTATCTGCTTCAGCTGCTCAAGAAACTTGCTCCCTTTGCCTTCTGTCACATCCTGGCTTGCATGCATAGCGATGAGGAAGCAGAAATATTCGTTCTTGGTAAATAGGACAAAGCGAAGATCCAGCTTCGAAAACTCGCCCTTCAGCAGGTTGTAATGGCGGTCGCGCTCGGAAATGAAGCGGCCGTCCGACTCAAGCGCGCTGGAGGGGCGAAGCAAGTCGAAGGACGTATCCCGCTTGGCGACAACGCTGATATAGACAGGATGGTTGAGCAGCTCGTAGTTTTTGCAGCGGTGCACAAGCTCCTGCTCGGAAGTGATCAATCCGTCGACGAAGTCGGAGAAAAACTCGTTTTTGTACCGCCGCGACCGCTCCTTGACGGCCTGCTTCTTCATAAGCTCCAGTCCGATAACGTTGGCGGCTTGCTCCATCGCATGCTTCGTGAGGTTGCTGAGCTGCCTGCTAATATCACTCATTAATGCAATTAAACAGCCTTCCAGCTGAAAAGTGACGATCGGATGAAGCACGGCCGACGAATATAGTGTGCCTGCGATCGATTGCAGAGGAAGCGGGATCGTAATGGAGCCTTGCAGCGGGGACGATGTTAGCTCTCCTTGGAGCTCGTTCATCAGCTTGGAATAGAGCTCCTCTGTCATGGAGCCGGAGCGCAAGAGCGGCCCGGAATGCTGGTTCATGAGCATGACTGGCGAATCGATGAGAATCGCGAGCGCTTCGATGACATCCTCTGTGCTTTTGCCCTGCATGATCATTTGAGAAAACTGCTTATGTGTCGTTAGGGCATAGTTCAGCTCATCGGTGCGCTTCTCCAAAATATGACTGAGCGAGTAGTTGGCAATATCCCCTAGCGATTGCTCCAGAGAAAGCTCGATAATCGGAAATTGCAGCTTCTCAGCGCGCTCGATGACATCCCTTGGCACCTCCTGCAGAAAACGTTTTGTCTTAAACGCAAGACCAGCACAGCCGACCTTCGCCATATTGGTTACGAGTGACAGCAGCTCTTCGGGGTTATCTTTCATCGCGTAGCCGGTCGTCAAGAGCAGCTCCTGCGGCTTTAAATAATGAATAATATCAGGTGCGTCCATGATATTCACCGATTGGACGCTATTTGTCATGCCGTCATGTCCGGCAATCACTTTTGCATTCGCGTAAATAGGGAGAGAAATGAGCTCTTTGAGCAGCATGACAGCACCACCAATGGTTTAATGTTATATTTTATGACATCAATATATCACTTAAGCAGCTTAGTGTAAATGTATGTTTGTCGAGGTTATTCAATGAATTCCGGCTATTTTTAGCTAATGTGCACAATGACAAGGAAACGAATTCGGATTATGATGTAGCTACACATCACCGACCAATGTAAGAAAAACTAACATATAAATGGATTAGGGTCGGCGAGTACCTGAAGTCGGTTGGCAATATCAAGTCGATTCCGGCTCCGGCATCCTACCAAGATCCAAGCTTGCTGAAAGAAGTGGATGCAAGCTTAATCGTGACGGAGCTGAAGCAGCAGTTGGATCAAAAATTCCGCAAATGGGCTGAGATTAGGCTCAATCTGCACGAAATAAGCAGCAAATCGGGCCGCTGACCTCATAGTCCGCGGTCTGATTTGTTTACAAAGCTGTATCCACTCGAAAATTTCATTAATGATGTTTACCTATTTGGCTATTTCGCCTCATAAAATGGAATCAGAGTGTTTAAGTGAAGCGAGAGCGAGATGTGCAGATTTAAACGATGTGCCGAGAAAGGCGGGAGTTAGATGGTTGGAAGAGATAAGCTGGATGTCATCATAAAAAATGGGACCGTCGTGTTGAAAAATGAAGTTCGCGTGCTGGATATTGGCATTAAAGCGGGGAAGATCGTTCAGCTTGGCGAGCGGCTGGATGGCGAGCAGGCGGGTGAGCTGGTGGATGCAGCTGGACTGACGGTCATGACCGGCATGATTGATGTTCACGTTCATTTGAACGAGCCGGGCCTTGGCGACTGGGAGGGCTTCGAGACGGGCTCCGCAGCACTTGCAGCTGGCGGCTGCACGACCTATGTCGATATGCCGCTGAACGGGATTCCGCCTACCGTTACCGTCAGCGCCATGCAGCAGAAGCTTGCCGCGGCGAAGGACCGATCCTATGTGGATTATGCCCTATGGGGCGGGTTGGTGCCAGGCAAGCTGCATGAGCTGATCCCGCTGCACGAGGCGGGCGTCGTGGGCTTTAAGGCGTTTATGTCATCGCCGGGCGATCCGAGCGAGGATGCATTCCGCGAGGCAGACGACTACACGCTGCTCGAAGGAATGAAAATCATCGCGAGCATGAACAAGGTGCTTGCGCTTCACGCCGAGAGCGAGCCGATTGTCGCAAAGCTTGGCCAAGCTATGCGGGAGGAAGGGCGGCTGTCGCCGGCTGATTATGTCGCTTCGCGGCCCATCATTGCCGAGCTGGAGGCGATTAACAGGGCGCTCTTTTATGCAGAGCAGACGGGCTGCGCGCTTCATTTTGTCCATATTAGCAGCGAGGCCGGCGTTCAATTGATCAAGCAGGCGCGTGAGAGCGGGATGAATGTAACGGTGGAAACCTGCCCGCACTATTTGACTTTAACGGCAGCCGATCTGTTCATATTTGGCGCAGTTGCCAAGTGCTCCCCGCCGCTGCGCGACACCGCGGAGCAAGAGAAGCTTTGGAGCTTATTGGCAAAGGGCCATATTGATATGATCTCGTCGGATCATTCGCCTTGTCCAGCTTCAATGAAGGAAGCGGACAACTTCTTCGAGGCATGGGGCGGTATTGCCGGCGCGCAAAGCTCGATGGAGCTTATGGTCGGGGAAGGCCATGTCAAGCGCGGTTTGCCGCTCACACATATCAGCGAGCTGCTTGCTGGCGGGCCGGCACGGCGATTTGGCCTGCAGGCTGCTAAAGGCGAAATACGAATTGGCGCTGACGCCGACCTTGTGCTGATTGATCTAAACAAAACGTACAGGCTGGAAGAGCGGCAATTGTATCAAAAGCATAAGCACAGCCCTTATATCGGCAGACAGCTTCATTGCAAAATAAAAGCTACCTATTTGCGCGGCAAATTGGTATATGAGGAAGCTGCGGGGCTCAGCGAGAGCAAGTATGGCCAATGGGTGAAATAGATTTGGCTATCGAGACAGGAGGAGCGGCTATGGAACAAAATGCACGTATCTCTCCGCAGGAGAAGGATCGGCTATTATCCCATTTTGAGACGCAGATTATGCAGGTGTTGAATTGGCTGGCCGCATTCAGCCCTGATGAAGAAGGCGGCATTACGCGGCTGCTTTATACCGATGGCTGGCTAGAGGCGCAGCAGGCGCTGGCACAGAAAATGGCAGGCTGCGGTTTGAAGACGGAATTTGATCATGTCGGCAACTTATTTGGAAAATTACTGGGCGAGGATTTGGCTGCGCCTTCTATTATAACGGGTTCCCATATCGATACGGTCGTTCAAGGCGGTATGTATGATGGAGCCTATGGCATTGCGGCAGGCCTGCTGGCGCTTGAATATTTGCAGCAACAGTTCGGCAAGCCGAAGCGTACGCTTGAAATCGTGTCTCTCTGCGAGGAGGAGGGCAGCCGGTTTCCGATGGCTTATTGGGGCTCGGGCAGCATTGTCGGGAAGCGAAGCTTTGAGCAAATCATGCATTTGCAGGATTCCGATGAGGTGTTCTTTACAGATGCGATGCAGCGCTGCGGCTTTGGCGAGGGAACGGGCAGGGATAGCCGCCGCAGCGACATTGGCGCCTTTATTGAAGTCCATATCGAGCAAGGTGCGGTACTGGAGAAGGAGGGCATTGCAATCGGGGTAGTCGAGACGATTGCGGGCCAGCGCAGAATGAAATTCGAGGTCATCGGCGAAGCGAATCATGCAGGAACGACGCCGATGCATATGCGAAGGGATGCGCTTGAGGGCGTGAGCATGATGATTCAGGCGCTTCGCCAGGAGACGGTTCGAATTGGGGAGCCGCTTGTAGCGACCGTCGGCAGGCTTTCGGTACAGCCCAATATGCCGAATGTCGTGCCGGGCAAGGTCATCTTTACGGTAGATGCGCGCCATGCCGATGGGCAGGTGCTTGATCGCTTTTGCCGATGGGTTATGGAGGAATTCAGCTCCATAGCAGGCGAGCGACAGCTAGCTGTCCATGGGACGGAATGGTTCCGAGAAGAGCCTGTGCCTATGCATAGCAAGCTCAAAGCGTACATGGACGATGTATGCAGCAAAATGTCGATTTCCTCGAAGCGGATGGTTAGCGGCGCGGGGCATGATGCCCAAATGTTCGAGCATATTTGTCCGACCGCCATGCTGTTCGTTCCGAGCAGGCGCGGCATTTCGCATTCGCCCGAGGAGTATACGGAGCCGAGCGAGCTCGCGGTTGGCGTACTCGTATTAACGGAGCTGCTTTACCGATTAGGCTATGAGGGGGAAGAGCTATGAAAGCTTATAAGGATCTATCGCCGTCGCCTCGTACGATTATGACGCCCGGTCCGGTCGAGGTCGATCCACGGGTGCTGCGAGCGATGTCTTTTCCCATATTGGGACAATTTGATCCCGAGTTTACGACGCTCATGAATGAGACAATGGGGATGCTGCGGCAGCTGTTCAAGACGGATAACGAGTGGGCGTTTCCCGTTGACGGGACGTCAAGATCCGGCATAGAAGCGGTGCTTGTCGGATTAATTGAGCCGGGAGATAAGGTGCTTGTGCCTATCTATGGGCGTTTCGGCCATTTGCTGACAGAGATTGCAAGGCGCTGCGGCGCAGAAGTCGTGACGCTCGAGAAGGAATGGGGCTATACGTTCGAAACGGAGGAGATCGCCCGCGCTATTCGTGAGCATCAGCCTAAGTTGGTGGCTCTTGTCCATGGCGAGACTTCAACGGGCCGGATGCAATCGCTCGAAGGAATCGGACAGGTGTGCAGGGAAGTGGATGCGTTATTTGTCGTGGATGCCGTTGCGACGATTGGCGGTATCGAGGTGGCGACGGATCGTTTGCTTATTGATGCGGTTATAGCCGGCACGCAGAAATGCTTGTCGGTGCCAGCCGGAATGGCGCCAATCACCTACAATAAACGGGCGGAAGCGAAGCTGCAAAGCCGCAAGAGAATCGAAAGGGGATTGCTTCTCGCCGATGGCGAGGATGATCCGCTGCTGCGCCCGATTCAGAGCAACTATTTGGATTTGAGCCAGCTTCAGGACTATTGGAGCCCGGCGCGGCTCAACCATCATACGGAAGCGACCTCGATGCTCTATGCGCTGCGCGAGGGTCTGCGCCTAGTGCTGGAGGAAGGGCTGGAAACGCGCTTTGCCCGGCACCGCGAACATGAAGGCGCGCTGATTGCCGGCTTGGAGGCGATGGGACTGCGGCTCTACGGGGACCCGTCCTGCAAAATGACCGTCGTCACCTGCATCGAAATACCCGCTGGGGTAGATGGAGAATCCGTCAGAACGATGCTGCTTGACTATTTTGGCATCGAGATCGCCAGCTCCTTCGGTCCGCTGAAGGGTAAAATATGGCGCATCGGCACGATGGGCTACAGCTGCAGCAAACGAAATGTGCTTCTTACGCTTGGCGCGCTCGAAGCGGTGCTGCTGCGCCATGGCCACCAGCTAGAAGCGGGCCGGTCGCTGCAGGCGGCGATGGATGCTTACGCGATGCAGCATAGCAACATGTAAGAGTCTATCTTTGATAGCTATTATTGAAGAGCCTATCTGCGAAAGCTATTCCCCACTTCCTAATGGAAGCGGGGAGCAATGCTTTCGTAGATAGGTTTTTTTATGCTGCAACATGGCAAAGGTTTACGGAACATATCAAGTTTTGTTTCATAAATGTAAATGATTGCAAAAAATCGATAAAGGAGGGAAAATAGTAGAGGAAATGATTACGGATAACCTTCATTGACAATACAAGAACAGTAACTTAAGATTTACCTATCCGATAGGTAGTAAGGTGAGGAGCGAGAAGCAGGCTATGGGGAAAATTCAAAAAATACTTGTACATGAATTGGTATCACAGGAAATTCAAAATTATATTCAAGAGAAAGATCTTCAAGAGGGGGACAAGCTGCCGTCCGTTGAGGAAATGACACAAATGTTCGGCGTTGGCCGTTCCTCGCTGCGAGAAGCATTGCGATATTTGGAAGCCATCGATATCGTTCGCGTGGAGAATGGCAAAGGCATTTTTGTCAGCGATGTCCACACCTTTAGATTTTCAGGGAAAGTTAAAATTGAGCTGGAACGCAATTACTTGCTGAATACGCTCGACATTCGCAGGGCGCTCGAAGGCAAGGCAGTGGAGCTGGCGTCGAGGAACATTACGGCTGCCCAAATCAAGGAATTGGAACAATGCCTTGAGCAATATCAGGCTTTGAAAGATAGTAATAGGGATACGTCTCAAATCGATCTTGCTTTCCATCGCTATGTGATCAGAGCTGCGCACAACCCCATCCTTGAAACCGTGATGGATTCGTTCTCCGGTCTATATGAGAAGTTCTTCAATGAACCATTAGGCGAAAAACGGCTTTTCGACGAGACTTATCCTTTCCATCGCACGATGTTCGACGCGATTGCCTTGCATGATACGGAAAAAGCTTTAGTGGAGTTTAATAAAATGATGGATTGCATTGAAGATAAAATTAAAAAATTTTAGCGGAATAGCGCTTTATTTTGTATTGACAAGGTAAAGCGCTTTCAATATAATCTACCTATCAGACAGGAAGACTGTATGATACATGTGATTTAAAGGGGGATTTAAATCGATGAAAACGCGTAAAAAAGGACTGGCTTCGCTGTTGGTTTCCATTTTGACGATCAGTATGTTAGCTGGCTGCGGCAGCAACAACGAAGAAGGCGGAAGCAAGAACGAAGGAAGCGGCAATGGTGAGAAGAAGGTTACGCTTCGCATGATTGAAAGCTTAACAAGCCCTAAGAGAACAGAGCTAATCCAGGCGATGGTCACTAAATTTGAGGAGGCCAATCCTAACATTAAAGTGGAATTTATCTCGCCTCCATTCGATCAGGCGGACAACAAAATCAGAACGATGCTTGCATCCAATGAACAGATTGACGTTCTGGAAGCACGTGATTTAAATGTAGCCGAGTTCGTGAATAACAGTTATCTCGAGCCGCTTAATGCTTATGCCGACAAGTGGAGTGATTACGGTACGCTAAGCGCCGTATCCAAGTCGGTCGGGTCGGTAGGCGATAAATTGTATTTCGTTCCTAACGGCCTTTACCAAAGACAAATGTTCTATCGTTCGGACTGGCTGAAAGAAGCGGGCCTAAATCCTCCGACAACATGGGATGAGTTGTATGAGGTTTCGAAGAAATTAACGGATCCTGCCAAAAATCGCTTCGGCTTCTCGTTCCGCGGCGGTTCGGGCTCCACAGGAACTACGGATGCAATGGTTCTCGCTTTCAATGGGGATAAGGTGAATCTGGAGGATTCCATGTTTACGACAGACGGAGCGTCGGTCTATTCCACGCCTGAAGCGAAAGCAGCTTTGGAGCTCTATCTGAAGCTCTACAAAGAGGGTTCTCCTCCTGACTCCATCAACTGGGGTTTCCAGGAGCAAGTACAGGCGTTCACATCAGGCGTAACGGGTATTCTGCTGCAGGATCCGGACGTTATTCAATCTTTGCAGGAGAAGATGACGGAAGGAACTTGGGCAACAGCACCGCTTGTAACCGGTCCGACTGGAAAAGCGTTGTTCGCCGCAGGCGGAGCAGGCTGGGCAATTGGAGCCAAATCCGAGTATAAGGAAGAGGCTTGGAAGCTGATTGAATTCCTCTCGAACCCTGAAGCGAACACTTCGTTCTCCAAGGACTACGGATTAATTCCGATTCATGCAAGCGCAACAGAAGACGAGTTTTTCAAAACCGGTCCGTACAAAACATTAATTGACATGACCAACAAACCAGATACATTCGTGAACTTCAAGCCGGCATTCCAATATCCGGGCAACGCGCAATGGGGTCAAGTCGCAATGGAGTCTGGGCAATCGCTTCTGCTCGGCAAAGCCAATGTGGATGAAACGCTTAAGAAGTGGGACCAATACTGGGCAGATGAGAAATCAAAATTAAACAAATAGCGGTTTGAAGTCATGATGGGTGGCACAATTGTTGCCGCCCATCATCCTTTATCAACCAAAGGCGGTGCGGAAATGAAAAAACAAAGAGCTTTTATTCTATCTGGGTTGATTCCCGCTTTGCTGCTCGTGCTGGCGTTCACCTACTATCCCTTCCTTAAAGGGATCGTTATGGCATTTCAGGAATATAAGCTGTTCGATTTGCGAAATGTCCATTTTATTGGGCTAGACAACTTTAAAGTGGCCTTTAGCGACCCTAAGTTTTTGTTAGCGCTCGGGAATAGCGGATATTGGGTGTTCTTCTCCCTGATTTTTCAGTTTCTGTTCGGGATGATACTTGCGCTGATGCTGAAGAAACCTTTCAGGGGACGCGGGATTTATCAAGGCTTCGTGTTCTATTCCTGGGCGTTGTCCGGCTTCTTGATCGGGATGATATGGAAGTGGATGTTCAATTCCCAGATCGGAGTCATTAACGACATCCTGCTTCAATTAGGCATAATCGATCAGAGAATCGGGTTTTTGTCGGATCCGAAATGGGCAATGATATCCGTGATTATCGCCAACGTCTGGTACGGTATAGCGTTCTTCGCCATCATGCTTTTGGCTGCCCTCCAATCCGTGCCTAACGAGCTCTATGAAGCGGCGGTTATGGACGGAGCGAGCAGTTTCCGCAAGCTGTGGAATGTCACGCTGCCTTACATTATGCCGACGATCATCGCGACTACGCTGCTAAGGGCGATTTGGATTTTCAACGATCCGACGATTATATACGGATTGACGAACGGGGGACCTGCAGGCAGCACGCATATTCTCTCTTCCCTGATGCTGGATAAAATCATTTATGCAGGAGATTATGGAGCCGCTTCTGCTATTGGCATCATTATGATCGTTATTCTGCTGCTCTACACGATCTTTTTCCTATCAGTCACCAAGGCGGAGAAAGCGGGGGATTTCTGATGAAGCAGCGACTATTGGGACTGTCCAAAATCATTTATTTGGCCATCTATTTGATGATTATGGTTTTTCCGTTGTATTGGATTATCATTACATCGCTTAAGCCGCAAAAGGATATTTTTTCGTTTCCGCTGAAATATTGGCCTGAACGATTTACGCTGGACAATTACATCCATATTTTCAAAATATCCAAGTTCCATATTTACATCGGAAACAGCTTGCTGGTGGCCATTACTTCGGCTGTGATCGTGCTCGTTATCGCGATCTTAAGCGCATATGTGCTTGCCCGCTTTAAGTTTCGGGGACATAGGCAAGTTATGCTCGCTTTCTTCGCTACGCAAATGCTGCCCGGATTTGTAGCGCTTGCTCCGCTTTATTTGATGATGAGCAACATGGGCTTGATCAATAACCGGATTTCACTCGTACTTATGTATACCGTTGGACTTATCCCGTTCTCGACCATCATGCTGCGCGGTTTCTTCGAGCGGATACCGTCAAGCCTAGAAGAAGCGGCGATGATCGATGGATGCTCGAGATGGTCTGCACTAGTGAGAATCATCATTCCGGTCATGCTGCCGGGGATCGCTTCGACATTTATTTTCGCCTTCGTTCAAAACTGGAATGAGCTGTTTCTGGCGGTCATGTTCATCGACAACGATGCGCTCAAGACGCTGCCGGTAGCGATGAACTCATTCATACTGAAATTTGACGTGGATTGGGGCGCAATGTCGGCTGGAGCCGTATTATCGATCATTCCGACCATTTTATTATTTGCTTTCGCCCAAAGATTCATTGTAGAAGGTTTGACGCAAGGAGCGGAAAAAGGATGAGTAATCTAGAGAAGCAGTTCACTAAGGTAGCTTACGACCCGCTTGATGACAGACATCATGGTGCTATTCATGTACCGATCTATCAGAACAGTCTGTTTGCCTTTACGAGCTATGATCAATTCGATGAAGCGATGAAAGCACAGCTAGACCATCATATTTACTCACGCGGAAACAACCCAACTGTTCAAAATTTGGAGATGAAGCTGGCGGATTTGGAAGAAGTCGAGTCCGCCAAATGCTTTGCTTCGGGAATGGCTGCCATTTCCTCAGCTATTATGTCCGTCGTCTCCCAAGGCGACCATATCGTCTGCGTCAATCAGGCTTACGGCCCGACACGGGAATTTCTCGGCTCGTATTTAACCCGGTTTGGCGTGGAAACTTCGTTTATCGACGGCAGTTCAATGGAACAATGGCGCAATGCCGTGCGCCCCAATACGAAGCTGTTGTATTTGGAAAGTCCGACAACGATGTACTTTGAACTGCAGGATCTAAAGCAAGTCGCGGAGCTGGCTCGAACCATAGGAGCCATAACAATCATCGACAATACATGGGCGACACCTTGCTTTCAAAACCCGACAACGCTGGGGATTGATCTGGTGATGCATTCCATAACCAAATATATCGGCGGGCATAGCGATTGTATCGGCGGTGTCGTGCTGGGCTCAAGGGAGCTTGTGGGCCGGATTGGGAACAATGAATATATGCTGCTTGGCGGCATTATGACTCCGCAAACGGCGGCGCTCGTATCCAAAGGTCTTCGGACGCTTCCGCTGCGCATGCAAAGGCATGAACAGAGCGGGCTATCTGTGGCGCAGCAGCTTGTTAAACAAAGCTTTGTCGCTCGCGTCAACCATCCGGGTTTGCCCTCCCATCCGCAGTATGAGCTTGGACGGCGCCAGATGTCAGGTTACGGCAGCTTGTTTTCATTCCTATCGAACGAGTCTCCTAAACGAATGAAGGAATGGGCAAGCCGTTTGAAGTATTTCAAAATCGGCGTCAGCTGGGGCGGATTCGAAAGTTTGGTAACGGTCAGCAGCGCTGTAAAAGATGGAAAAACAGGTGACGATCCTGCCGCTGTCGTCAGGCTGTATGTCGGCATGGAAAATCCGGATGAGCTTGTTAAAGATATCGAACAGGCTTGGGAGCAGGTAAGTCATGTGAGCAACATCATTAAGTAATTGTGGAGCAGGCATACGAAGCAGCGGCTTTTCCTCGGTAGTCTACCTTGGATGAGCCGCTCTTTTTATTATCCGACGCAAAAAAGCAGATCAGCTCTAATGAGCCGATCTGCCAGGTCATGCCGCCTTCAAGGCTAATTGTTGATATAACGCTCGAAAATAGCGCCAAAATCTTTAATGCGATACTGCTTATGTGTGTTAACAAGCCAGTTGAAGGCGGATTTGTTCAATCCGTCGAACTGCTCGACGACATTGAAGTCTCCTTTGTGGAATTGCTGCAGCGTAGTGGATGCGAGATCCAGGCTGCGCCTTGCGTATTCAAGCGAGATTTCATTCTCGCGAGTAATTTCGGAAATTTTGATCAGCGCTTTATAGAGGTCCTTCAGTTCCTCAATGTGCTTCTTGTTGACGTCGATTGAGAATGGAACGGAGCCAATCGTGAACTTGATCTCGACGTCGAGATCGACGGTGCCTGCCGTTTCAAGCGCAACCTGCGAGATTTGGTTGGCGCTGTAGGAATAACGCTTTAGCGTGCGCTTCTTGCTTAGTGCGCTTGTACCATCCAGATGAATGAGTGCAAGATTCGTAAAGCAGTATTCGTCGGTTTTGGATTTAATGAGAAAATAAATTTTCTCGTTATCCTCATGCATGACATAATCGTCAGAATCCGCTTTGCTGAAATCTGCCGGCTTAATAATTGCGCCAATGTCGCTTAGTCCAAGCGCGTCCGCAGCTAGTTTACCAAACATCGTACCATTCCCTTCATAATCGCTTTGACTTATTACTTACTCATTATATAATAGATTTCGGCATTTATAACCCATTCCTTGTAGATTTTTTCCTAACAGATGGATAAAATGAAAAAAATTTAACACACTGAGGACATGACATGCGTGGTCACGATGGAAGTCGATAAGTGGTGAAGAACGGAGTGTTTTACATTTGAGCAAGAAACAGAAAGACACGAATACGCTGCATAGAGGACTGAAGGCCCGGCATATGACGATGATATCGCTCGGAGGGTCCATCGGTACGGGGCTGTTCCTCGCAAGCGGCGGCGCTATACATTCCGCAGGCCCTGGAGGCGCGGTGCTAGCCTATGCGCTGATTGGCATTATGGTTTATTTTCTAATGACAAGCCTAGGTGAGATGGCTACCCACATGCCGGTATCGGGGACATTCAGCACCTATGCAACAAGATTTGTTGATCCTTCGCTAGGCTTTGCCCTAGGCTGGAACTATTGGTACAACTGGGCGATTACGATCGCAGCGGAGCTGTCGGCAGCAACGCTGATTATGAAATTTTGGTTTCCGGACAGCCCATCGATTCTGTGGAGCGCTGTGTTTCTGCTGCTGATGCTTGGTCTCAATTTCTTGTCCGTCAAGAGCTACGGAGAGTCGGAGTATTGGTTCGCGATGATCAAAATTGTTACGGTAATCGTGTTCATTGCGATTGGTCTCATGATGGTGGTAGGCATTTGGACAGAGCCTGCCGTTGGCTTTAGCAATTTGACGGAAAATCCCTTTCCAGCAGGCTTCCTGGCTACGCTAGGCGTGTTCATGGCGGCGGGCTTCTCGTTTCAAGGGACGGAGCTCATTGGTGTAACGGCAGGGGAGAGCGAGAATCCGCGCGAAAATATTCCGCGCGCGATCCGCTCGATTTTTTGGCGCATTCTCTTGTTCTACATTCTCGCGATTCTGCTGATCGGTTTACTTATCCCTTATTCAAACGAGCAGCTCGCGAGCGGCGATATTTCGACGAGTCCATTTACGATTATTTTCGAGAAAGCAGGGCTTGCGGTTGCGGCTTCCATTATGAATGCGGTCATCTTGACCTCGGTATTGTCGGCTGGCAATTCCGGGATGTACGCTTCCACGCGCATGCTTTGGGTGCTCGCGAAGGAGGGCAAGGCGCCTCGCTTCCTAGCTCGCCTTAATGCACGCGGCGTTCCGGTTGCATCGCTGCTCGTGACGGGGGCGCTCGGCATGCTCGCCTTTCTTGCGTCGTTCTTTGGCGATGGGGTTGTTTATATATGGCTGCTCAATGCGTCAGGCATGTCGGGGTTTATTGTATGGCTCGGCATTGCAATTAGCCATTATCGCTTCCGCAAAGCGTATGTAGCACAGGGAAGAGATTTGAAGGATCTCGCCTACCGTGCGAAATGGTTTCCCTTCGGCCCGATCCTGGCGATGCTGCTTTGCATAGTCGTTATTGGCGGACAGTTTATCGGCGCGCTCAAGGACGGGGAAATCGATTGGGCATATATGATTGCTTCCTACGTCGGTATCCCGCTGTTCCTCGCCATCTTTTTTGGCCACAAGTGGAAGCATCGCACGCGCATGCTGACGCTTGCGGAATGCAAGCTGGACCCGGAGGAATAAGCGATAGAAATATCAAAAGAAGGTCTCTTCAGGCTGCTGCCGAAGAAGACCTTCTTATTTTTTATCTGGCGCCTATTTGGCTGTCTACTCAAAATGCATGGAACGGGATAACGAATTCCGGCATGCCCTCCGCATAAGAGGTGTACTCATACTGACCAAATGCGATGACGACTCCGTCATGCTTAAGGTAGAAGGAGCGATCCGGCTTGATTCCATTAAATGGACTAATAAGAAGAAGCTTTCTAGCCTTAATTTGCTGGCGAATGGAGGCATTAATAACGGTGTCGTAATTCACATTATTGCTCGTTACATCCTCAAGCTTCAGCTCATTGCCTGACAAGAGATCGAAGGTATACGAATTGCGCTCGGTTATGCCATGCGCACCGCCGAGATAAGAATAATAGTCGACATAAAGGCTTAATGTATTTTGTTCGTTATACGTTATCGTATACGTGCCGGTAAACGATAAGGCCGGATGATTCGTCTTAACTCCTTTGTTGTCCAATGCGGCTTTGAAAATAGCATCTTCACCGGAAGCGGCGTAGGCTTCGGCTTCTTTTTTCAGAAAGTTATTTATTTTTCTCTGGGAGGCTTTGTTCGGAGAGCCAATGATTGCTGGATAATGAACGAGCAGCGATTGGTTCTTCGTTATGCTGCTGATCGTTTCCGTACCAATGGACAGCTCGTTTTCCTCGATCGTTTCGATGCCGACCGCACGTGTCTTGCTGTCATAGGAAATGCCGTAGCCCATTCGCTCCAATAGGAAGCGAAGCGGCAGATAGGTCGAGCCGTTATGTATAATCGCAGGGTTGCCGTAAATAGGCTGGTCGTTCAGCTTGTAGCTTCCGTCAACGGGAGAGGCGGTAAACGTTCTGCCGCGTCCTTCGATGACGGCGGTTCTTGTTGCTGCGTCCCAGCTTGTTGCAAGTCCGAGCTTATTATTAAGCGCACGGAGGCTGATATACGTATCTCCTTCTACGTTTGCTGTAGCAACGGAAGTGGGGATGCCGTCGATGACGAAGGGTTGGGAGACGATTTTTAGCTGCTGGGAGGCTGCCGCCGCCGTTGATTCTCCTCCGGGAAGCCATCCTGCGACGGGAGCAGAGGCGAATAGCAGGGCGGTGGCGATAATGGCTGCTGCTTTGCGGGTTATGCGTGATTGTTCAGTGCCGGTTTGTTTCATACGTCTCATAATCAGAAGCCTCCTCAGTGGTGTTGAAGATTAGTCGTGAATATAATACCTGATGTTGCATGCAAAAAGAAGCTGTTTCTGGTTTTTTAAAAGCCAGACAGCTTCTTTTAACAAAAGGCTTATTTATTTTTTTGCAGCGATTGAGAAAATGACCGTCTTCGCTGCTGTGTCCACTTGAATATTAACGTTGTCGGTGCCGATCAGCTTCTGCTGGGAGGCTGCTTTGGCGCCGGACTCAACGCGTTTGCTAATATCGTTGAACAGCTCCTTGAACGTGGAGGCGTTATAGCCGAACAGCTGGTTGGCGAATTGCTCGACTACCTCTTTGTTGCGGGCCAGCGTGCCCTCGCGAAGCCTCATCGTAATGCCATAGGTGTTGTATTGCGGATCAAGCCATATTGCCGCTTCCTCATTCAAGGCTGCCGAGCCTGAAGGACGGTTCATTACACTGTCTTTCTCGGATTGATCCTTAAATAGACGAAGCGTCGTTTCATACAAATCATGATTCGAGCCCCGCAATTGGCCGGCCAGAATTAGCTCCTCATAAGCATCCCACATCCGTTTGTCAGGGAAAATAATCATTTTTTTGCCGCCGCCAGAGGTGGGAACGACACGCTCCAGCTTTTCGGGAGAGACAGCCACGGCAAGCCGCTTCGCTTTGTCGGTGAGCCGGTTCAGAATAACGAGCGACTCTGCGCGAGTGACGGTATCGCCAACGCCGAAGAAGCCGTTCGGGTAGCCTTGCATGATGCCTTTCACCAGCGTCTCGGCAATGAACTTTTGCTCGCGCTCGGTGGCGCCCATGAGATCGCCGTATGACTGTGCCATTTTCTGACCGAACAGGCCATCCTCTAGAAATTCTGTTTCTTGCAGCGTGTAATAGATAACCTCTGCCACGTTCTCGCGAGTCATGTCTGCTTGGAAATCGTTGTATCTGCTCTTGTTCAGAAAATGAAGATCACTGGCCACATCAATGAACAGCTTGGCCCAATAACCGACCGGGCTTGGCTTGAAGTCGAAATATCGGTAATCCTGCTTCAAAATAGCCTGGTTTTCTTTGCTAAGCGATTGGAGAAACGGAATATTCCAGCTTCGCGAACCGTTTTGATGCAGGTCGGTGTACGAAAGAACGAGCATTTTGATAAATTGATCAACCTTCACGGGGTCTTGTGGTCGGAAGGTCCCGTCTGGATATCCGTCTAAAATCCCTTGTTTTACCATATTATTAATCGTTTTCTCCGCCCAATGGCCTTTAATATCTTTGAAAACAGGCGTCGAGGACGCTGCTGTTGCTTGATCAATTGCGATCGGGCTTGAAAAGGCTGCCCAAAAAATGGTGACTGCGACTGTGATTAAAGCGAAACGCTTCATAAAAAATCCCCCTAATTTATAAAAAACGATATATTCCGACATTATCTAGATAACCATATTAATACGTTATTGAGAATGGGCTGAATGTCACCCTTGTGTCGAAATATGTAGTTCTAAATGCCATGAGACTTTAAGCATAGCGCGGATTTTTAAAGGGCTGCGGTGTCTTAATGGGGAAATAAATAAATGGAATAATGGCAGCATAAAGAACAATAACGAACAACAAGCAGCATAAATCACATGAAAATACTGGATCGAAAAAGTAGCTTATGGATAAAAAAAGAAATACTCATTCGCTTTTGACAATTTTGAAATCCCAACTTTTCCAGTTTATTTTAGTGATAAAAATCCAGTTGGTATTAATGGGTTAAGGTTTTTGATATAATGAATGAGTTTTTAGATTCGTATTCCAAAAAAAGTAGATGAAAGAGCTATTTGTTTAGCGGGAGGTAGAGCGATGTCTTTTTTTACAAGAGTGAAGAAAGTTCTAAGTATTTCTATTATGACAGCAATGCTGGTATCAACAGTATCGGTAGCATCTGCTGCAAAATCTAATGATGCTGACGGGCACTGGGCCCAGGACAATTTGCGAAAATGGGTGGATAGCGGATTGTTGCAGGGCTATGCGGATGGCTCTATTCAGCCTGACCGTCCTGTCACGCGTGCTGAATTGATGACGCTAATCAATCGATCTTTTGAGCTTAAGGAGAAGCAAACGGTATCATTTACAGACTTGCCTGGTTCAAGTTGGGCTGCCGAGCAAGTTGCGATCGCTGCTAAGGCTGGCTATGTGAAAGGTTACGAGGATGGTACGATCCGCTGGAATGAACAAGTAACACGAGAAGAAGCGGCAAGCATGGTTGCTCAATTGCTTGAGATGGATGCTAGTGTCTCAACGAGCGCGCAATCTTTCGATGATGCTTCGTCCATTGGCGGCTGGAGCAAAGCATCGGTAGGAGCATTAGTAGACGCAAAAATTATAAGTGGATACCCGAGTGGTCTGTTTGTGCCTAAGGGGAAATTTACGCGAGCGCAAAGTGTAACGGTTTTGGAGAAAGCTCTGCAATATACCAAGCCCGCAGTTGAATACGATAAGGCTGGCACGTACGGACCAGAGACGGGAACGGAATCCATTAAAGGAAACCTTGTCGTATCAGCACCCGGCGTTATTCTGCGAAATATGGTTATAGAAGGCGACCTGACTCTGACAGCGGCAGTTGGCGAGGGTGACGTTCATCTGAACAAAGTAACAGTGAAAGGGAAGACAAAAATAGCAGGTGGAGGCTCTAACTCTATCCATCTCTTGGATTCAGTTCTTATACATATCATCGTAAATAAACAGAATGGTTTGGTGCGCATTGTGGCCGAGGGGACAACAGAAGTTCAATCGGTTTCCTTGCAGTCTGCGTCCATTGTAGAAGAAAAAGGGCTGACGGGAGCAGGGTTCACCGCTGTTGAGCTGGCAAAAGAGCTTTCAGCGAACGTGGAGGTTAAGTTTCTTGGATCGTTCACGGACGTAAATGTGTATGCGGCATCCGTTCGCCTTCAGACAGCGAACGGTTCAATTGACAAGCTTACCGTACTTGAATCAGCGGCAGATGCTGTAATACAAATGGATGTCACCTCCAAAATCCTAAACATGGTACTGGACGCAGCAGCTAAGCTTTCAGGACAAGGTGTGATCGAGAAGGCTGTTATTAACAAAGGCGGTTCCAAAACAGTCTTCGAGAAGCAGCCTGCAAAGGTTGAGGGTGAGGGTGCAGCTCCTGAAGCACCTGTCATTGTTGGCGGTGGCGGTGGCGGCGGTGTTATTCCAAATCCGGGACCAGCGGAAAACGTATACGAGATTATATCGGGGATGCCTCCACTGCACTCGGCGGAAGTTGAACTGCTGAAGGTAGATGCTAATTACCGATTACTCGATAAGAGCGGCAAGCTCGTCGTAGACCCGATGTACTTATTTTATACCCCAACCTTTGAGGTCGGGCTCAAGACGAAGCAGGATATTGGCAAGCCATATCCCGGCAAGGTGCGGTTAGTGATCAGTGGCCTTGCGGCGACAAATGGCGGACAAGCGGATGGCTTGCAGCTTTTTGCTTATGATTCAAAAAACCAAACGTACACAGACATCGTCAAAGCAGGCTTCGGGGCCGCGGAGGGCCAAAGCATCGATTCGTTGATGACTGATTTTGCGAAACATGCTTATTGGAGCATCATTGCAAAGCAAGGGAGCTTCTCATTCAAAATACAAATCGTAGATGCTGAGACTCGAGCTGTTGTGGCGGAGAGCAAGCTGCAGCAGTTGAACTCTAACCATGCATATCTAAAGTCACTCAGCGTGGATGGTTATACTTTGAAGCAGATAGCTGTATATCCTGACCAAGCAGTTCAGGAAGGCTTTGAACAAAGTCATAGCTACTATGAGATTATGGTTCCCAATAGCGTTACTCTTAATGAGTTAAAGCTTAGAGCGGCGGCTGCGGCTCCGGGCACGACCGTAACTGTAATGCTGGAAAAAATGAGAGGGTATGATGTTGCAGCCTTGCAGACAGATACGGGCGGGAATCTTTATTATCCTATTCCTCTTCAAGTGGCTAAGCATCAATATGTGACTATAGAGTTGAAGCTGCCGTCAGGAGGGGTTCAACTCTACAGCGTATTGGTTAAGCGACTTCCAAATGCTCCGGCAGCTGATCGAAATAAGCTGGACGAGACAGATATATGGGTCAAGCATAGCGGCATAGATATCTCTCTCAGCATTCTGCCTATTCCAGCTACAGTAACGGTATCGGTCTATGATTCAGCAGATAGAACAAACTTGCTGAGAAAAGAGACTATTGTGCCTAAGAAAGGCTTTGGCATTTATCATGCATACGTTTTTTTGAATACCCTCCCGCAAATAGGGACAATATGGATATCTGTTATAAATGATGATACGGGAGAGGATGTTTTTCTTAAAAAGGAATACATGATTCTCGATACTATACTCCCAATCTATAACGGAGATATGTCAGGAGACATATTGCGGCCTGCAACCGCTGAAGAGGTCGCCAAGCACAATGCGGAAACCATTTATCCCTCGTCTACTGGAGCTGCGTTAACCTTGTATAAGGAACAACTTCCTGAAAACATAAGGAATTTTGCTTACTTAAGGTTTGAGCAGAGGGATTCTATAGTCGTGCCTTTTTACAGTCAACAAGAACGGGCGTATCATGGCGCGACCTACGATCCGGCAAGCGATGCTTGGACTGCGTTAACTTTTTTTGAATTTTCAAGCGAGCAGCCTAAAGGCTACAGTGTTATATTTTATGACCGAAACGATGTTCCTCTAGGCGGACTTTTCTTTAAATCAATTTAATAAATCAATAGTTGTTTAGGTCTCTTCCGTTGCGCTCTTTGAGCGGGAGAGGCTTTTTCTTACTTTAAAGAGCTGGCTTGAATTAAAGCGATAGTACAATAACCAAACAACTCCCAGCCTTTCGCATGGAAGCGAAGGGCTGGGAGCTGTTTCAGAATATCTTATTAATAACGGCGTAATGCTTAGTCAAGCACAGCCGTAATATGAGCCTTCGTGATGGACCAGTGGGAAGTTGTCCATACTTTTTCTTTTTTCTCGATAAAAATAATTTGCGGCGACTCGTGCTTCACGGATGTGTCTTCAGCAATTTGGTTGGACACCGGACGAGACTCGATAACCTTCACAAGCACGTATTCCACGTCTTCTCTTGGCTTGCCGTCAAGATATTGATTGAACTCTTGGTAAGCGTTCGCGCTGACCGGGCAAGTTGTGCTGTGCTTGAAGACAACGAGCGGACGAGCAGCGGAAGCCTCATAAACATTATTCCATTCTTCAATAGATGTAATTTCTTTGTATGACATAAGGGATACACTCCTTTTATTAGGTTTGGATAGGCTTGGATGACCGTTTACCTATTATACCGTTATCTTAAGGATAATGTCATCTTGTCTAGATGAAACAGCAATTCAGCTATTGCAATATGAAGATCGCCGTGCTAGAATACCTTTAGAAAAGTGACCGGAATGGTTTTTTGGTCAATTATTCAGGGGGTGACAAAATGGCAGTTGACCGACGGCAGCAAATCATCGATGCGGCGGCAAAGTCTTTTGCATTATTCGGATATAAGGCCACGACAATGGATCAGGTTGCAAAGATTGCTAACGTAGGCAAGGGTACTATTTACACATTTTTTACGAATAAGGAAGAGTTGTTTCAGGAAATTATGAATCGCTTGATTAAAGACATGAAGCATGTTGCTGAGCAGGTTTTAGATCCGAATCGTAAATTCTTCGACAACTTGAATGCTGTGCTGGAACGAATGTTTGATTTCCGCGAGGAGCATGAACTGGCGATGAAGCTGGCGCATGAAGTGAGAGAGATTGGTACGCCAATGGCGCAAGAAGGTATTGAACAACTGGAGCGGGCGGTCGTGATCTATATTCAGCAAGAGGTGCAACGGGCGATTGAAAAGGGCGAATTAAAACGTTGTGAGCCGCAAATGACGGCATTTATTATGCTGAAGCTGTATATGGCGCTCACCGTGGATTGGAAGAAGAGATACGAGCCCCTGGATAAGGGTGGAGTTGCAGAGCAGATGAGCTTTTATTTGCAGGGAGGATTGTCTCCAGAATAAAGGCGCTTTTTTTGTAATAGAGTGACCAAATGAGAATAACAGTCAATTAGTTTATAGGAGGATGAATGGTTTGAAGTTAAAAGGATTACAACAATTTGGCAAGGAATTAGCAGCAATCGGTCGTAATAAGAAGGTGCTTATAGCGGTCATTGCGGTACTGGCCATTCCAGTATTATATACGGCAATGTTTCTTATGGCATTTTGGGATCCCTATGCAAAGCTGGCTGATTTGCCGGTTGCAATTGTAAATGAAGATAAAGGTACAGAGTTTAATGGCAAGCAGATGCATATTGGACAGGATTTCGAGGAACAATTGAAGAAAAATCCAAAGTTTAATTGGGTTTTTGTAAGCAAGGAGGAAGCGAACGAGGGTCTTCAGGATAACAGCTATTACATGGCAATTGAAATTCCTGCTGATTTTTCGGAGAAGACGACTTCCCTTACTTCAGACGCGCCGTCTCCGGCGCAGCTCATGTATCTGCCGAATGAAGGTTATAACTTCCTAGCTTCACAAATCGGGAATACGGCGATTGACCAGTTGAAAGTATTGCTGAACAAAGAGGTAACTTCGGCTTATACGCGTACGGTGTTCGAGCAAATGGAACAATTGGCTGATGGAATTGGTCAAGCGAGCGATGGAGCGGGAGAAATCGCTGACGGCACGACGAAAGCAAAGGATGGCGCATTGCTAATTGAGCAAAACCTCACCAAGCTTGTCAGCGGCTCGTTGTCGCTGCAGGAAGGGGTCGCCAAACTTGATGCAGGCGGACAAAAGCTTGCTTCAGGGAGTGGTGAGCTAAACACTGGGGCTGCTAATCTTGCCAACGGGCTAGGTCAGCTTGGCGCAGCGCAGCAGCAGCTTGGAGACGCAGGTGCATCGCTTGGTGAAGGCGCGAAGGGTGTTGGAGATGGTGCAGTGAAGCTGAGCGCAGGCTTGTCGCAGCTGTCGGGAGCAAGTGATCAGCTGGCGTCAAGCGCTTTAAATGCACAGCAAGCTGCAGTACAGCTTGCAGGTGGACTTGATGCAGCCTCGACTGGAACAGCAGATCTAGAGGCTGGAGCAGCTAAGCTGTCGAAGGGGCTTGAGCAGCTTGCTCAGTCGAATTCGAGTCTGGCGCAAGATGCGAGTTTCAGTGCGCTGCTTGCTGCAAGCAAAGAGCTGGAGGCAGGTTTAACGAGGTCAACTGCTTCTCAGCAACAATTAAATGGCGGAATAAGCAAGTTGAACGATGGTCTAGTAAAGCTTTCTGAAGGGCTAAATACGTTCGATGCGAAGCTTCAGGGTGCTGCGGAAGCAGGTAATCAACTTGGAGCGGGCGGCGAGAAGCTGGTTGCAGGCGCAAGCAAGTTTACGAGCGGTATGGTGCAATTCGGCGCGAAGTTTAGCGAAGCGAGTGCTGGCGGTTCGAAGCTGGCTGCAGGCGCGAAGCAGCTCGACAGCGGTGTATCTGAGCTGACAGCAGGCCTGGATAAATTGTCGACGAGCATCAATCCTTTCGTAGATGGTTCGACGCAGCTTAAGGATGGCGCGCAGCAGGTATCTTCCGGCTTGCTGAAGCTGGATGAAGGCACTCATGAGCTGTCTGGCAAGCTAAGTGATGCTTCCGACAAGACGGCTGGCCTGGAACTTAGCGACGACATGGTAAATATGTTCGCAGATCCGATTAAGCTTGATGTTGAAAAAGTAAACGAAGTACCGAACTATGGAACGGGCTTCGCGCCTTACTTCCTGTCACTCGGCCTATTTGTAGGTGCACTTCTTATTACGATTGTATATCCGGTGCGTGTGCCGGCGATTCGTCCGGCTAATGCTTGGAGCTGGTTTGCGAGCAAGGCGTTAACGCTCGTTCTAATTGGTGCGATACAAGCTCTCATAGCAGATGCGGCTCTCTTCTTCCTTCTTCACCTTGAAGTACAGAGCGTACCGCTATTCATCATGTTCTCGATATTGACCAGTATTACATTCATGATGCTAGTTCAATTTTTCGTAGCAACGCTGGGTGATCCGGGACGCTTCGTCGCAATCGTTATATTGATATTCCAATTGACGAGCTCGGCAGGAACATTCCCGCTTGAACTCATTCCAAACTGGCTGCAGAAGGTAACGCCTTGGCTGCCTATGACATACACAGTGGCAGGCTTTAAGGATGTTGTATCCACCGGTAATTTTGACTCGATGTGGAATTATGCAGCTTTGCTGGCGGGCTATACGATTCTTTTTGCAGGATTGACGCTTACCGTCTTTATCGTAACCCACCGGAAAGAGAAAGATACTGAAGGAGAAGTAACGCCTGTTATGTCATAATAGCAAATAATCTTGAATGAACCGGCCTTAATGGCCGGTTTTTTGTTTTAAGGACCGAAATAGATGAGAAGCCGACTTCGGATGCTATAATATCTGTTATTCAACTGAATTCGCTAGAAAACGTTATCATTCACGTTTTTCTCTTTTTACTATTGCTGATTTTCGGGGATGCTGTATAATCTCTATTGTTTCTTCTAAATTATGCAAAGTGGAATGGGGAATGCCAGATGATAGATCAAACAATCATTCGCTTTGAGCATGTCACAAAGCAATATGACCATAATGATGCCGCTGTTCTTCGGGACGTCAGCTTTACGATAGATCGAGGCAAATTTTACACGCTGCTGGGCCCGTCCGGCTGCGGCAAAACGACGATTCTCAGACTGATCGCGGGCTTTACCGAGCCTTCTGAGGGGAAGATTTATTTTAACGGGAAGGTCATTAATCGCGTGCCGGCGAACGAGCGTCAGGTGAACACCGTATTCCAGGATTACGCGCTGTTCCCCCATCTTAACGTGTTCGAAAATGTCGCCTTCGGCCTGCGCATCAAAAAGCTCAAGAACGCCGATGTAACCGCCAAAGTGAAGGAAGCGCTGCGCTTCGTCAACTTGAACGGCTACGAATCGCGGGAAATTACCGAGATGTCCGGCGGCCAGCGGCAGCGTGTTGCGATTGCCCGCGCGATCGTGAATGAGCCGGAAATTATTTTGCTGGACGAGCCGCTCTCCGCGCTGGATCTGAAGCTTCGTACAGAAATGCAGTACGAGCTGCGCGAGCTGCAGCGCCGCCTTGGCATTACGTTTATATTCGTTACGCATGACCAAGAGGAAGCACTGGCCATGTCCGACGAGATATTTGTTATTAATGAAGGAAAGATTCAGCAGAGCGGAACGCCTACGGACATTTACGATGAGCCGATCAACCGTTTTGTCGCTGATTTTATCGGAGAGTCCAACATTGTGCCGGGCAGGATGGCACGCGACTTCGAGGTGGAGTTCGCAGGCCGCTCGTTCGAATGCGTCGACCAAGGGCTGACGCCAAACGAGGCAGTTGATATCGTAATTAGGCCGGAGGACTTGGAGATTACTTCCTCTGATAATGGCAAGCTCCAAGTACGCGTAGATTCGCAGCTGTTCCGCGGCGTTCATTACGAGATATGCTGCTACGATGAATCGGGCAATGAATGGCTTGTCCATTCCACGCGCAATGCGACGGTCGGCGAGCAAATCGGACTGACGTTCGATTCAGAAGCGATTCACGTCATGCGGCTTGGCGAGACGGAAGAAGAATTCGATAAGCGTCTTGAAGCATACAGCGAGGCCGGCGATGTCAAATAAGTCGCGCAGCTTTTATCTCATCCCTTATATGGCTTGGATCGTGCTGTTCGTCGTTGCGCCGATCGTCTTAGTTGCGTATTACTCGCTCTTCGATGTGGAGGGCAACTTCACGCTGGGCAATTACGCAAAGTTTTTTACGCCGGTTTATTTGCGCATGACGCTTAGCTCGTTTTGGTATGCGTTTCTCATTACAGCCATCTCCTTGCTTACGGCCTATCCAACGGCATATTTGCTAACAAGAACGAAGCATAAACAGCTTTGGCTGCTGCTCATTATATTGCCAAGCTGGATTAATCTGCTGCTGAAGGCTTACGCGTTCATCGGCTTGTTCGGTACATACGGCTTCGTCAATTCGGCGCTTGAAGCGATCGGCATCGGAAATAAGCAAATATTGTTCACCGACTTCAGCTTTATATTCGTATCGGTCTATATCTTTATCCCGTTCATGATTTTGCCGATTTTCAATGCGCTGGAGGAAATGAATCCATCGCTCGTCTACGCGGCGCGTGATCTTGGCGCATCGGCTTGGACGACGTTCCGCCGCGTTATTTTTCCGCTGACGATCAGCGGCGTGAAATCAGGGTGCATGGCCGTATTCATCCCAGCGCTGTCGCTGTTTATGATTACGCGGCTCATCGCCGGCAACCGCGTCATTACGCTCGGAACGGCAATCGAGCAGCATTTTCTCGTGACGCAGGACTGGGGGATGGGCGCGACCATTGCGGTATTCTTGATTTTGGCAATGGCTGCGATGATGCTTATAACCGGCAATCGAAAGCGAGGTGCAGCCGATGCGCGGAAAAAATAAATGGTCCAATCTGTATCTCCTATTCATATTCGTAGTCCTTTATGCGCCGATTTTCTATTTAATGTTCTATTCGTTCAATAGCGGCGGTTCGATGCGCAATTTCGAGAGCTTCACGCTCGATTATTACAAAGAAGTGTTCGCTGACACACGCTTGCTCATCATTGTGCTGAATACATTCGTCATTGCGCTGCTGTCTGCGGCGATCTCGACGATTTTGGGCGTAGTTGGCGCAATCGCTATCCATCACATACGGAGCAACAGGCCTAAGCAAACGCTGCTGACGCTCAATAACGTACTGATAGTCAGTCCGGATGTCATTATCGGAGCTTCGTTCTTAATCCTGTTTACTATTATCGGCATTAAGCTTGGCTTCGTGTCCGTGCTGCTGTCGCATATCGCGTTCAGCGTGCCGATCGTCGTCATTATGGTGCTGCCGAAGCTGCAAGAGATGAGCTCGACGCTTGTCGATGCGGCGCGTGATCTTGGGGCTAACTCGTGGCAGGTGCTGACGCGGGTGATGCTGCCGTTCATTAAGCCAGGCATATTCGCAGGATTCTTTATGGCGTTAACCTATTCGCTTGATGATTTCGCTGTCACGTTCTTCGTAACGGGCAATGGCTTCTCGACGCTTTCGGTCGAGATCTATTCGCGGGCGCGCCAAGGCGTATCGCTATCGATCAACGCGTTATCGACGCTTATTTTCCTATTTACGATTGTACTGGTCGTAGGCTACTACTTTATTAATCAACGGAACATGAAGCCGTCTATGAAGGAGGGCCGCTAATGAAACAGCTTGTGCGCATGTTCGCTGTCGTGTTTGTTGTTTCCTTTGGGCTTATCTACTTGACTGCCTATCTGAATTCAAGCGAGGGCTACAGCGGCGACAATACATTGACGATTTATAACTGGGGCGATTATGTAGATCCCGAGCTGCTTGAACGCTTTGAGGAGGAGACTGGCATTAAGGTCATCTACCAAACGTTTGATTCGAATGAAGCGATGATGACCAAAATCGAGCAAGGCGGCACCACGTTCGACGTGAGCGTTCCTTCCGAGTATGCGATTAGCAAAATGAAAGAGGAAGGCCTTCTGCTCGAGCTCGACCATTCGAAGCTTCCGAACCTGAAATATATCGATCCGCGATTCATGCATCTGTCGTTTGATCCAGACAATGCGTATTCGATCCCTTATTTCTGGGGAACGGTCGGCATTATTTACAATCCTGAGCTTGTGGGCGATCTCGACTTCTCCAGCTGGGATGATCTGTGGGACAAGAGCCTCCGCAATCAAATCCTGCTGTTGGACGGCGCGCGCGAGGTTATGGGCATGGGGCTGAACAGCCTGCATTATTCGCTCAATGATACCGATGAAGCGCATTTGCAGGAGGCGAAGGCGAAGCTGCTGAAGATGACGCCAAACGTGAAGGCGATTGTAGGCGACGAGATCAAGATGCTGCTGGCAAGCGAAGAGGCGGCTGTCGGCCTCGTCTGGTCCGGAGATGCTTCGGAAATTATGGACGAGAACGATAAGCTCGATTATGTCGTGCCGGAGGAAGGCTCGAACCTGTGGTTCGATAATATGGTCATTCCAAAAACAGCCCGGAATATCGAGGGCGCGCATCAATTTATTAACTTTATGCTCGACCCCGAGGTTGCGGCGCAAAATGCGGAGTATGTCGGCTACTCGACGCCAAACCAAGCAGCGCTGGCGCTGCTGCCGGAGGATATAGCAGGCGATGACCGTTTTTATCCGAATGAGGAGCTGACCGGCAGGCTTGAGGTGTACGACAATCTCGGCAAAAAAATGCTGGCCCATTACAACGAGCTGTTCCTCGAGTTTAAAATGCATAAGAAATAAGCTAAATCTCTTAAATATTTTAACCTGTGCGCATGCTATGATAAATGAGGATTTTCTAGCTTGTAACATTTGCGAATAGATGGGGCGAACAGAATGAATAACAAATGGATGAATTACGGCGGTCTTGTGCTCATTGCAGTTGTATGGGGAGCGAACTTCGGCATCTCGCGTCTGGCGATGGAATCGTTTAACCCGATTGTATTTGCTTTTTTGAGATTTGGATTGGCACTTCCATTCTTCTTCCTTATCCTGAAGCTGACCGAGGGAAGCGTGGGCATTCCTTGGCGCATCGTGCCGAAGCTGGCGCTCATTGGACTGGTTGGCATTACACTGCTTGAAATCTTGGTCATGTACTCGATCAAATATACGACTTTGGCGAATGCGTCGCTCCTCAACGTAGCGCCGTGGCCGATCTTCGCTGCTTTGTTCGCACCGCTCTTCGTGAAGGAATCGATTACGCTTCGGCTTATCGTCGGCGGCGCAATCTCGATTGTCGGCGTAAGCTTAGTTATACTAGGCGGTGAAGAGGGCTTTAGTCTTTCTTCTGAAAATATGCTTGGCAACGCGATGGCGTTTGGCGTGAGCATCATTGGACCGTTATTTAATCTCAGCTCGATGTCGCTGATGAAGCAATACTCGGCTCTTCGGGTGAGCACTTGGACCATCGCGTTTGGATCATTGTTCATGCTGCCGTTAACCTTTGGTTCATGGGGACAGACGGACTGGTCCGCTCTAAATGCTGGCCATTATTTATCCGTTGGCTACAATGTTCTTATTTGCACAGTACTGGCTTTTGTTCTGTGGAACGCTTGCATGTTTAAGGTAGGAGCGACTCGCTCGAACTTCTTCCGTTATGCGGTTCCCGCAGCGGCAGTCCTTGCCGGCTACTTTATGTTCGATGAGAAGATTGCATTCATTCAAATGTGCGGTGCCGGCTGCATGGCCGCTGGCTTGATCTGGATCAGCATAGAGCGCAAGCGGAAGGTAGAACCGATCATTCCTGCTGCGAAAACAGGCGGACAGATGCTTTAATGAGAACGGCGAATCAAGCGGCGCAAGCTGCTGGCAATCGTAAGATGTGAGCTTTCATACATAAGGAGTTGTTCTGGGGGCCAATGTGCTCTAGGACAGCTCCTTTTTTTAGGTTGAGAAGGGGAATGGTGAATGCTGGCGGTCATTGCCTCAGAAACATGACATTCATCAGTGAATGAAGATAGCTGAGGGGCGCTAAAGGTGACATATGACGCTGGGAAATGATGATCCGTTTAGAAAAATAGGAATAATTATACAGCTTATGTCAGGTGTTATTGTTACTATCATCTAATGAAACCTAACATGACAATGGATTTATTGAAAGAATATTTGCACTATTTAACGAAAAATTTCTTTTAAAATAGAATTGAAAAAGGTAAAATCAAAAAAGCGGCTTTTAAATGGAATGGGAGTCGAACTTTAACGAAGAAGGACTGAGCCTAAAATGACAGTGAGTATAGTTGAAGAAACGTTAAATCCGTACCAAATCGCACAGCAGCAAATTGATGCGGCAGCAGCGCATCTGAATCTGCCTGAGCATGTCACGCAAATCTTAAAGCGCCCGAAGCGCGTGCTGTCGGTTAGTTTCTCCGTTCGTATGGATGATGGCTCGATCCGCGTGTTCGAAGGTTATCGTGCCCAGCATAATGATGCGATTGGCCCAACTAAGGGCGGCATTCGCTTTCACCCTGATGTGACGCTTGACGAGGTTAAAGCGCTGTCCATGTGGATGAGCTTTAAGTGCGGTGTTGTTGGATTGCCGTATGGCGGCGGCAAGGGCGGCGTTATTTGCGATCCGCGTCTGCTTAGCAAGGGCGAACTTGAGCGCGTGAGCCGTGCATTCATGGAATCTATCGCAGACTTCGTAGGTCCGGATAAAGATATTCCTGCACCTGATGTATATACAACGCCGCAAGTTATGGGCTGGATGATGGATACGTACAGCAGACTGAAGGGTGCCAACTCGCCAGGCGTTATTACAGGCAAACCGCTGATTTTGGGCGGCTCGAAGGGTCGTAATGAAGCGACAGCGCAAGGCTGTGTTTATACGATTTTGGCAGCGCTCCAAGATAAAGGCATTCCTGTGCAAAATGCGACTGCCGCCATTCAAGGCTATGGCAACGCAGGCCGTATTGCAGCGCGTTTGCTTAGCGAAGCAGGCTGTAAAATTGTTGCTGTCAGCGATTCCAAAGGCGGCGTTTATGATCCAAATGGATTGGATATCGAGAGAATTTCCATACTAAAGGATACGTCTTCCATCCGTGAATACGGCGATTCCTGCTCCATCTCCAATGAAGCCCTTCTTGAGCTCGATGTCGACATTTTGGTGCCGGCTGCACTAGAGAACGTCATTACAGCTGCGAATGCGGATCGTATCAAAGCGAATATCGTAGCAGAAGCTGCTAACGGCCCAACGACACCGGAGGCGGACCGCGTGCTTGCCAGCCATGGCATTACGGTCATTCCGGATGTGCTTGCAAATGCCGGCGGTGTGACGGTTTCGTACTTTGAGTGGGTGCAGAATTTGATGAACTACTACTGGAGCGAAGCGGAAGTGCTTGAGAAGCTGGAGACGAACATGATTCTATCTTACGTAGCTGTTCGCGACCTTGCTAAGGAGCATAATACCGATCTTCGTACGGCTGCTTATATGATTTCGATTAAACGGATCGCGGCGGCAATGGAAGCAAGAGGCTGGATCTAAGCACGATATAAAATAAGAAGAGGTGACAGCACATGACAGAACAGATTCGCATCGGTATCGTAGGCTATGGCAATTTGGGACGCGGCGTAGAGCTCGCGATCAGACAAAATCCGGATATGAAACTGGACGCGGTATTTACGCGGAGAGACCCGGCATCCATTCCATCTGCTGCAAAAGCATATGCGATCGAAGATGCTGAGCGCTTCGTTGATGATATAGACGTAATGATTCTATGCGGCGGTTCGGCGACGGATCTGCCGGAGCAGGGTCCTGCTTTTGCACGCTTGTTCCATACGGTAGACAGCTTTGACACGCATGCGCGCATACCGGAATATTTCGAACAAGTAGATGGGGCAGCGAAGGTGAGCAATAAAGTAAGCGTCATTTCAACGGGCTGGGATCCAGGCCTGTTCTCGCTTAACCGCTTGCTTGCGGAATCGATTTTGCCTGAAGGGAAGGAGTATACGTTCTGGGGCAAGGGTGTAAGCCAAGGCCACTCCGACGCGATCCGCCGGGTGAAGGGCGTTAAGCATGGCGTGCAATACACAATCCCGAGCGACGAAGCGGTAGATCGTGTGCGCAGCGGAGAAAATCCAGAGCTTGCTACGCGCGATAAGCATATCCGTGA
The DNA here is from genome assembly GCF_057221575.1 of Paenibacillus sp. Y660. Taxonomy (NCBI): domain Bacteria; kingdom Bacillati; phylum Bacillota; class Bacilli; order Caryophanales; family Paenibacillaceae; genus Paenibacillus; species Paenibacillus sp. Y660. Next base: position 88,298 of record NZ_JBXBBJ010000009.1, read on the forward strand.
TTGCTATATCGTACCTGAGGAAGGCGCTGATCAGGAGGCGATTGCGGAAGAAATCCGCACGATGCCGAATTACTTTTCCGATTACAATACGACGGTTCATTTCATTGACGAAGCAACGATGAAGGCTGAGCATTCCTCGATGCCGCATGGCGGGATGGTGCTTCGCAGCGGCAAGACAGGCGAGAGCAGCACGCAGATCATTGAATTTGGATTGAAGCTTGACAGCAATCCAGAGTTTACGGCGAGCGTTCTAGTTGCCTATGCTAGAGCGGCGTATAAGCTTGCCCGCGAGGGACAGGCCGGAGCAAAGACTGTTTTCGACATACCGTTCGCCTACCTTTCGCCAAAATCTGCTGCTGAGCTGCGCAAAGAGCTGCTGTAATCTGAAATTTTTCTGAACAAATGATCTTTTTTACAGTATTTTACTATCGTTTTTGGCAAATCTAGGATATAATAACCAAAGTGTGAAAAAAGAACTGTCGAAATGTATGGAGAAGTGCTGAAAGTTCTATCTTCCTGTGATAGAATAAGATCATACCTGCCTATCAGGAGCTCTTGATCAAAATCTACTAGGAAGTGAGATCAGCATGATAGACATCCATACCCACATATTACCCGGATTGGATGATGGTGCAGTGAGTTTTGATGATACTTTGAATATGGCCCGGGCAGCCGTTTCAGAGGGAATTACAACAATCATTGCAACACCGCACCACGCCAATGGGACCTATACCAATACAGCAGACATCGTAGCAGAGCACACTTCCTCCATTAACGAACAGTTATTGGCAGCAGGTGTGCCTGTTACTATTAGGACCGGTCAAGAAATTCGAGTCCATGATGATCTGCTAGATGCTTGGAATAGGAATGAGCTGCTCTCTTTAGCTGGCTCCAGCTTTGTATTAATAGAAATGCCTTCCTCCCGTATACCGAAGAGTATGATTGAGCTCGTTCACGAGCTTAATATGTTAAACCTTAAGCCTATTATCGCCCATCCTGAAAGAAACGCAGAGGTTGTGAAGCATCCTGAACGATTAGCCGAGCTGATAGAAGCGGGAGCATTCGCACAGGTTACAACCCATTCCTTGCTAGGGGGGTTCGGTAAGCGTATTGAACAATCCGCTTGGTCGCTGCTTAAAACTGGACATATCCATATTGTTTCATCCGATGCTCATCATGTTGAGCGGCGCGGTTTTCGACTGCGCGAAGCCTATGATGCTATTGAGAGGCGGATGGGAGAACAATGGGTGAGCTACTTGCAGATGAATGCCCAATCCGTTATTGCGGACGAGCCATTCCATTCTCAACCGGCTGCAGCAACTACCAAGGACGGAGTCGTTCGGCGTTTCATTTCCTATTTTTACAAAAGATAGACAGCTCTAGCGTTAATGACAGTTGAAGCAATTACATACTGAACGTAATCAAATTGGTTTTATTAGACATTCATCTATCAGATGAATGCAACTATTCTACATACAGGAGTGAGTATAGAGTGACATTAAGAAAAAAACTAGCAATATCTACAATTGCAGCGAGCGTAGCCCTCACGGCTTTCGCTGGAATTCCGCTTAGCAGCAAAGGTTTGGCAGAGAAGCTTGGAGTAAGCGGTGTTGCTTATGCGGCGTCCTTGGCTGATTCTCCGCTGATTACTGAGATTAAGAAGCTTCGTGACGCACTAGTTGCGACAAATGGCGATGACGAAGTTAAAACGCTTCAAGCTAAGCTTGACAGTTTGACCTCTAATCAAAAGGCTAATATCGTACAACCAATCGTTGACAAGTTCAACCCATCTAACGATGAAAAAGCCCAATTGGAGAATCTTTTCATTGATGCAGTGAAATTGTCTTATTCACCTTCGGTAGATGGTCTTGAAGACCTGCGTACAAATTATGGAACAGTGCTTCAAAAGTTTGCTACTGAAGCAGGTGTGGATGATCTAACGGTTGAAGAAATCGCTACATATTTCTTAGATATTCAGGAAGAGCTCGTTAAGCAGGTCAATGGTAAAAAATTGGTGGATCTACTCGCTCTTATGACCGATAAGGACGGCTTAAAGCAATTGATGAAAGACGTCATTACCGAATTGTCGAAGACAGAATATGATGTTCAGAAAGTGTTCGTTCATTACAAGGTGAATACAGATGACGTGCTTGAAGTATTGACGCGTTCAAGAGAAGAAGTTAAAGACGATAGTGTGTTTAATGCAGCTGCTGTTGCTTTATTCACAGCGTATGAATCTCTTCTGACCAAACCGAATCCAACACCTGGTGGCGTTCCTGACGGTTCAGGCCCTGAAGTGACAACGGTTAAACTTCCAGAAACGACTGACAAATTGCTGAATGATTTGAAAGCAGCGCTTGATAAAGCGACTGAAGCTGAGAAAACGGCTCTAATTACTAAATTCGTTACAGATGCGCAAGCAGAGGTTGCGAAGCTGGCAACCGTTAATGCATCTGCGAATGTAAAAACTGTAAATGGACAAGCTGTTCTTCAATTGGATGAAAACAGCGTATTATCTACGATTTCTGGTATTAATGCGATTGCAGCGAAAGTTAAAGAGCTGGCGCCGACTTCTACGTTTGCTAAGACTGTTGTGAAAATTGACCTGGGTACTTTAGCGCAGAAGGATGTTGTAATTAACCTTTCTGATGCAGTTGTAAAAGCTGCTGCTGCTGGAAGTGTGTCAGGTGTAGCATTCACAATCGGCAAATTCGAAGTGACGGTTCCAGTTGGCGGTTCATTCTCGTCTGCTATCGGTCTTGCGATCAAGAAGACTGATGCGACGTCTGCGGTTGTAGGCACTTTGAAATCGGTGTCGGAAGTTTATGATTTCAAACTGACAGTTGGCGGCGTTGCGAAAACAACATTTGATCAACCGATCGTTATCAGCATCCCTCTAGGCGATACGACAGGTCTTGATAAAGAGCTTCTGTCTGTAGCGAAAATCGTCGATGGCAAGCTTGTATTTCACGGCGGACGCGTTAAGGGCAATTCCATTGTTGAGTCACGTGATTCATTCTCCTCTTATGTAGTCGTAGAAAACAAAGTTTCGTTCAGCGATATTGCTTCTGTTGACAAATGGGCTGGCCGTGAAATTCAAGTAGTAGCTGCCAAGGGTGCTATTGAAGGCAAATCTGCAGGTGTATTTGCACCTAAGGATAAAGTAACACGCGCTGAGTTTGCGAAAATGCTTATCCGTGCACTTGATTTGGAGAATGGTTCCGCGACTGAAAGCTTTGATGATGTGAAAGCTGGCGAATGGCATGCGCCTTACGTAGCTGCAGCCGTACAACTGAAGATCATCAACGGACGTTCCGCTTCAAAGTTTGATCCTAACGCAACGATTACTCGTGCTGAGATGGCGACAATGATTGCTCGTGCATTGAAAGTATCGCAAGGTGCAACTGATGTGACTGATCTTAACGCAGCTTTGAAAGACTTTGCGGATGCAGGTAAAATCAGCGCTACATTGAAAGATGGCGTTGCATTTGCAGCCACACATAAAATCGTAATCGGAGACGCTGGCAAATTCTTGCCTAACAATAACGCGACTCGCGCAGAAGCAGCAGTCACTATTTATAGAGCGCTAAAGTTTGAAAACTAGTCATTAGTATAGGTAAAATCTTCCTCTCATGTAGATGGGAGGAAGATTTTTTTCCGAAAACCATAGAATATTGTAAGATTATAGCTTATTATGTAATAGGGTATAGTTCATAAGGATTATATTGTCATTCTAAATGACTATATCATATGGAGGAATATGTTGTGTCTAACGAACTAGATTTACGACAATACATGGCGATAATAAAAAAGAGATTAGTTCTTATTATATTGTTTGTCTTTGTTTGTACAGCGGCTGCGGCCGTCGTCAGCCTGTTTTTTAAAGATCCTATTTATGAGGCTTCTACAAAAATAATCGTGAACCAAACTACAACACAATTAGCAACCGGGCAGCTTGATATCAATCAAATAAATTCCAATATTAAGATGATCGATACGTACAAAGAAATCATTAAGACACCTGCGATATTGGATAAAGTAGCACAGCAATATCCTCAGCTTGGCTTAACGGCAACTGAGCTCTCACGCAAGATTCAGGTCAGCTCCGTTAACAATACCCAAGTTATGACGTTGGTCGTGCAGGATGTTGACTATAAGCAAGCGGCTCAAGTCGTAAATGCTGTTTCTAATGTGTTCCGGGAAGAGATCCAGCATATCTTTAAGGTCGAGAATGTATCGATTTTGAATGAAGCTGTAGTAAGTGCAAATCCAAGTCCAGTAGCGCCTAATGTTCCGCTAAATATCGTAATTGCTTTTGTTGTGTCTTTAATGATTGCAGTTGGGATTACATTCTTGCTTGAATATATGGATGACACCATTAAGACCGAAGCAGATGTGCTGCAATATTTGGGCCAGCCTACGCTTGCGATGATCTCAAGAATGAATACGGAGGAAACTAATTCAAGCCAAACCAGCAAAACCAAACAAACCTACAAGGCAGGTGAATTAGAGCGTGTCTCGATTGAAAAATAAGCGTCAGATTATTACGCTAACGAATCCTCGATCCCCTATTTCGGAATCCTATCGAGCGTTGCGGACAAACATTGAGTTTTCTTCCATAGATGAGAAGCTTCAAGTGTTAATGGTTTCATCAGCGGGCCCTGGCGAAGGAAAGTCGACCACCATTACGAATCTGGCAGTGACTTTCGCACAATCGGAGAAGAGGGTTATTCTAATCGACGCCGATCTTCGCAAGCCAACCGCCCATCATACGTTTTCTTTATCTAATCGCTTGGGGCTATCCACCGTTATTTCACAGCAATGCTCTTTAGAGGAAGTTATACAAGTATCGGAAGTCCCTAATCTTGATGTCATTACATCGGGAGCTATTCCACCGAACCCGGCAGAGATGATGAATTCTAAACGGATGACGGCTATTATTGAGCAGCTAAGAATAATGTATGACATCATCTTAATCGATACGCCGCCTTTGCTTGCAGTAACCGATGCTCAGATTGTATCTACGAAGAGTGATGGCGTCATTTTGGTCGTTGACCAAGGCAAAGTGAAGCGAGAAATTGCAAGCAAGGCATTAAAGAACCTAGAAAGCGTGAATGCAAGAATTATTGGAGTTGTGCTCAATAATGTGAAGCGCAAAGCGAATGAAGAATCTTACTACTATTATTATGGTGTACAAGATAAATAAAAGAATTGTTCGTAGATGGTTATTGCTATGGAGGGATGAGCTAGGTGAGTAATAAGAACAGAATGCTAATCATACTGGTTGTTGATATTTGTGTTATATGGATAGCGATTGGGATATCCTATCTCTTTCGCTTTAATGGAAGCATCCCTCCCATCTACAAAACACAAATGCTTGAGTTTGCATTATTAACAACCATTATTTGCGGCAGCAGCCTAGCGTATTTCCGCATGTACAGAAGAATGTGGCAATATGCAAGTATTGGGGAAATTATTGAGCTTGCCAGAGCAATTTTAATCGGCCTTATTTTATCATACGGAGCAACCTATGTACTAAATGGAGAACGTGTTCCTTTATCTATTACTTCAAGAACGCTAGAGCTGATGCTGTTATTTATGGGAGGGTCGCGCTTCCTGTGGCGCTTAATCCGAGTAAATAGAACAAAAAAGACTGATTTAACGAACAACGTGATTATCGTAGGCGCTGGGGATTGCGGAGCGCTTATTGCAAAGGAGTTTATGACGAGCAATAGCTTTTTGGGAAATCAAATTATAGGTTTTATAGATGATGATCCTCATAAACGCAATATGCAAGTCGTAGGGTTGCCAGTGCTTGGAACTCGCTTGAACATTGAAGAGCTTGTAGCTAAGCATAAAATTCATGACATCATTATCGCATTGCCTTCCGCTAAGCGGGTTCAAATAACAGAAATAATAAATATTTGCAAGCTGACCGGAGCAAAAGTCAAAATTATTCCTTCTATTAATGATTTTATTAGAGGCCGGCTCGCTGTAAAATCGCTGCGTAATGTTGAAGTGGAGGATTTGCTTGGAAGAGAACCTGTTGTAACGGATTTAGAGGGTATAGCTAATTACGTATCGGATAAAGTCGTTCTTGTGACAGGTGCTGGCGGATCAATTGGTTCAGAGCTTTGCAGACAAATTTCAGCTTTCAAGCCTTCAAGTCTGCTGCTGCTTGGACATGGTGAGAACAGCATTTATACGATTGAGATGGAGCTCAGAACAAAGTTTCCGAATGTTCATTTGGAAACGGTTATTGCAGATATTCAAGATCGAGGTCGTATGGATGATGTATTCCGCAAGTTTAAACCGCAGGTTGTGTTCCATGCAGCCGCCCATAAGCATGTGCCACTCATGGAGCGAAATCCATCAGAGGCAGTAAAAAACAATGTGTTTGGGACAAGAAATGTAGCGGATTGTGCAGACAAATATAAAACGGAGCGATTCGTAATGATTTCCTCTGACAAGGCCGTTAATCCTTCCAGCATTATGGGAGCGACCAAGAGAATTGCAGAGATGTACATACAGAGTATTAACTCAATAAGTGAAACACAGTTTGTAGCGGTACGATTCGGGAATGTGCTAGGAAGTCGCGGCAGTGTAATACCTAGATTTAAAGAACAAATTGCTGCAGGCGGTCCTGTTACCGTAACCCATCCCGATATGGTGAGATATTTCATGACCATACCTGAAGCCGTGCAGTTAGTTATTCAAGCGGGTTCATTCGCGAAAGGCGGCGAAATCTTCGTCCTGGATATGGGCAATCCGGTCCGTATTCTGGATCTAGCGCAGGATCTCATCCGATTGTCAGGCTATGAGCCTAATGTGGATATTGAAATCAACTTTAGCGGCATGCGAGAAGGCGAGAAGCTATTCGAGGAGCTGTTAACCGATGAAGAAGCAGTATCTTCGACACAACATGAACGAATTTACATAGGTAAGCCAACACAGATTAATAGAGTAGAGCTTGAGCTGCAATTCAAGCGAATTGAAAAAGTTATTGGAGAAAACCAACATTCGATAAAAGACGTTATAGAGCATCTTGTTCCTTTTTATTCACATGTATCCTAACAGACAGTCTATGAGAGCGGAGGAGATTACATATGCGTAAGAAAAAATGGAAGAAGATCTTAATTTGGTTGGCATCGATTATTGTCATACTAGGAGTGGGGGGCTTATTTGCAGCTAATTATGCTGTGGATAAGCTTATTTCTACTCTCGCTGCCGACTTAGAGAATGATCTATTGAATGAAGAAGTTACAACTCCAGGAACACAGCCTGATCAACAGGGGACGGAATCAACTGATCAGGATGATTCGAATTCAACAGTCGTTACGGATGAAACGGAAACAGGTACTACAGACCAAGCAGTGAAGCCAGGCAAAGGTGGATCAAACACAACTAACAGCGGCTCTAATGATCCGAAAGAAGATAATCTGAAGGATGGTTATAGCGGTGAAGTAACCGTAGAAAAAGCAAAAAATCTTCAAGAAAAGATAACAGTATCTGAGAAAGCGCAGGTATCATCCGTGTTACTGAAAGAGCTTAATATGTCTGATATAAAAGAGCTTCAAGCAATTGCTAGCGGTGGTATGACTCTAGAAGAGAAGAAAAAAGCGCGCAGCATTATCTTAGATAAGCTAACTCCTGAGCAGTATGATGAGTTGATTCAGGTGGCTAAGAAGTATGGGATGAGCCAGGGTAGGGCGTATGATGAGGTTATTAAAGAGAAGTAAGAATATTATGAGTTTCAGATCCTCTGGAGGGATCTAATTGAGAGTTGAAAAAACTATTATTCCTACTTCGGGGCTAGGAACCAGGTTCTTACCTGCCACAAAAGCAATGCCTAAAGAGATGCTTCCAATTGTCGAAAAACCAACTATTTAATACATTGTAGAAAGGTATCCGTTATGACGCAGGAGAAAAGATTGGGTTTATCAAGACAACAATTAAATTTGCATTGCAGAACAAAGATTTAAGAGAGAATCTTGTTATCATATTTGACTGAAATTCTTAAGAAGGAACTAATTAAATAAAACTAAATAAGAGAAATAACTCAATATCTATCTAGTGGGTGACTTGTGGGAATCTATGTAGTGTTAAAAAGAATTATTGATTTAATGTTTGCTATTTTACTTATATTCCTATTTATGCCTATTCTGATCATTGCTGCGATCGTAATTAGATTTGAATCAAAAGGGCCAGTTTTATTTCGTCAAATGCGGCCAGGTAAAGACGGGAAAATATTTATAGTATATAAATTTCGAACAATGCATTTAGAAACAGTTAGGAATGGTCTTGCACTATCAGACATGGAAAGAATGTTGAGAGTAGGGTCATTTCTTCGAAAGACGAGTATTGACGAACTTCCACAGTTATTTAATATTTTACGAGGCGATATGAGTTTCATCGGACCTCGTCCGTTACTTGTACAATATCTTGAACACTACAGTCCAGAGCAATTTAGACGACATGAAGTAACTCCTGGAATATCTGGATGGGCACAGGTGAATGGGAGAAATTCAATTGACTGGGATGAAAAATTCAAGTTAGATGTTTGGTATGTAGATCATCTGAGTTTTAGATTGGATCTTAAGATTTTAATTATGACAGTATATAAAGTTATAAATAGAAATGGAATTAATAACTCGCAGGGTAATACAATGCATGTTTTTACTAGCAATCGATCGGGATCTATAGAAGATACAATTTATTAGTTATACCAAGGAGTATATAATGTAATTTCTGTTCATGTCATTAAAGAAACTAAATATCAAAAAAAGTGCTATGGAGATGAACAAAGTGGAACAACGAATATATCTATCACCACCGCATATGACTGGAAATGAAATGAGTTTTATTCAGGAAGCATTTGATGCCAATTGGATAGCGCCTATTGGAACAAATATTAATAAATTTGAGCATGAACTTTGTGATTTTATAGATATAGAACATGGAGTAGCTCTTTCCTCAGGAACAGCAGGAATTCATCTTGCTTTAAAATATTTTGGAGTGGGGCCTGGGGATTATGTTTTTTGCTCTAGCTTTACATTTGCAGGAAGTTGCAATCCAATAATGTATCAATATGCTACTCCAGTATTTATTGATTCTGAACCAGAGTCATGGAATATGTCTCCAGATGCATTGCGGAAAGCATTCGAATGGGCAAAAAAAGAGAATAAGATGCCTAAAGCAGTAATAATTGTGGATCTTTATGGACAAAGTGCTGATTACGATAGTTTACTTCCTATATGTGAGTACTATGATGTTCCTGTTATAGAGGATGCTGCAGAAGCTCTTGGAGCAACCTATAAAGATAGGATGTGTGGACTGTATGGAAACGTTGGAATATTTTCATTTAATGGAAACAAAATCATCACCACCTCCGGTGGTGGAATGGCGGTTTCAGACGATGAATCCTTAATAAATAAATTTCACTTTTGGTCGACTCAAGCAAGAGAGTCTGCGAAACACTATGAGCATCAGGAAATTGGATACAATTACCGCATGTCTAATATATGTGCAGGAATTGGTAGAGGCCAACTGATGGGACTCGTAGATCATATAGAATTGCGAAAATCAATACGTAATCAATATGAGAAAGAATTTCATGACATTATGGTGGATCTAATGCCTATTTCGGATAAAGGAGAGCCGAATTACTGGTTAACACCGATGACAATAAAGGAAAATTCTAATGTAACTGTTGAGAATATTATTAATGCATTAGATCAGGAAAATATAGAGTCACGACCTGTATGGAAACCCATGCACCTTCAACCTGTCTTTAAGAATAGTCCATTTTTCTCTCATTTGGTGGATGGTAGTATTAGTGAACAGATATTTAATAAAGGCATTTGTTTGCCTTCTGGGTCATCAATGAAAACTGATCAACTGAAAAGAGTAATTAATGTTATTAAAAAGGTTTTTCTTACGGTGAACACATTATGAATATACTATTCTTAACACTAGCATATCCGGAGGGTGAGGATCGTAATTTATACACTGATTTAATGCGGGAATTTTATGATCGCGGGGATCAGGTATTTGTTATGTGTCAACGTGAACGGAGAACTGGAAAACCCTCAGAATTTAAAGAAGAAAATGGCATCAATGTTCTGCGTGTAAAAACAGGAAATATTACTAAAACAAATATTATTGATAAAGGTATATCAATACTCCTTATTGAGACACAGTTTATTAGTGCATTTAAGAAATATTTTGGGGATATTAAATTTGATTTAATTTTATATTCTACACCTCCAATAACTTTTGAACGAATAGTGAAGTATGTAAAATCGCGTGACAATTGTACAACTTATTTACTTTTGAAAGATATCTTCCCTCAAAATGCAGTGGATATGAACATGTTAAAAAAAGATAGCCTGATTTGGCGTTATTTTAGATCAAAAGAAAAGAAATTGTATGAAATATCAAATTATATTGGTTGTATGTCACCCGCAAATGTAAATTATGTATTAAAGCATAATCCTGAAATTGATGATAACAAGGTTGAGGTTTGCCCTAACTCAATTAGGCCTACTTTGTTAAATGAAGTTCAAACTAATAGAGAAGAATTTCGCAGTAAGTATGGCATACCTAAAGATGCTATTGTATTTACTTATGGCGGAAATTTAGGGAAGCCTCAAGGAATTGGCTTTTTTCTTGAAGTCCTTGAATATTTTAAAGATAGAAATGATTTATTTTTCTTAATAGTAGGATCTGGAACGGAATATAACCGCATAAATGATTACATTGTCAAAGGTCAAAATCCTAATGTTAAGCTTCTAAAATCATTATCCAAGGTAGAGTACGATAGAATATTAAAAAATTGTGATGTTGGATTAATATTTTTAGATCGAAGATTTACTATTCCGAATTTTCCATCAAGACTCACTTCATATATGGAATATGCCTTACCTATTGTAGCTGCAACAGATGTCAATTCAGATATAAAAGATGTACTTAAAGAAGCAAACTGCGGCTATTGGGCTGAGAGTGGCGATATATTAAACTATGCGAAAGTAATAAACCAATTAGCAGCAGAACGTAAATTGCGCATTAATTTGGGGAGAAGCGGAAGACAATATCTTGAAGAATTCTATACTGCATCAAGAGCTTATGAAATTATTACTTCACACGTTAGGTAAAGGCTATAGAGTAATTTATTAGGTCAGGCTTACAAAGAGATCTTGAATTCACAAACGATGGAGATGAAGTTTAATGTTTAAAGATAAGACTTTATTAATTACGGGGGGAACTGGCTCGTTTGGCCATGCAGCACTCAAACGATTTCTTCATACAGATATTAAAGAAATTCGGGTTTTTTCACGTGATGAAAAAAAACAAGACGATATGCGTAAGTTGTATAAAAATGATAAATTGAAATTTTATATTGGAGATGTACGTGATTTAGCTAGTGTTAAGAATGCTATGCATGATGTGGATTTTGTGTTCCATGCAGCTGCATTGAAGCAAGTGCCTTCATGCGAATTCTTTCCGCTAGAAGCTGTTAAGACGAACGTATTAGGTACAGAGAATGTTTTATCAGCATCAATTGATGCAGGAGTAAGTAAAGTCATATGCCTATCTACAGATAAGGCTGCGTATCCAATTAATGCGATGGGTATCTCTAAAGCGATGATGGAGAAAGTATATATAGCAAAATCGAAAACGATATCGCCAGAGAAAACACTAATTAGTGGTTCAAGATATGGAAACGTAATGGCTTCACGTGGGTCTGTTATTCCACTATTTATTGAACAAATAAAGAACGGTCAACCAATAACAATTACAGATCCTAATATGACTAGGTTTCTTATGAGTCTTGAAGAAGCGGTAGAATTAGTCGTATTTGCGTTTAACAATGCCCAGGCAGGAGATATTATGGTACAGAAAGCTCCAGCCTCAACAATTGGTGATCTTGCTCAAGCAATTAAAGAGTTATTTCAAGCAAATAATGAAATTGTCATTATCGGTACTCGACATGGAGAGAAGTTATATGAAACATTACTTACAAAAGAAGAGCATATAGTCGCAGAAGACTTTGGTGATTTCTATAGAGTGCCTGCAGACCAAAGAGATCTTAATTATGATAAGTATTTTATTGAGGGTGATGAGCAGTTAGCTTCAGAAGATGAATATAACTCGCATAACACACAAAGACTTGATGTAGAACAAATAAAAGAAAAGCTATTAGCACTTGAATATGTTCAAGAAGAGCTGAAAGGCTGGAATAAATAGTGAAAATACTTATAACTGGCGCAAGTGGTTTTGTGGGTAAAAATTTAATAGCAGAACTAAAGAATAAAGGTTATAAAGACATATTTGAGTACAATAGAACCACAGATAGAGGATTGTTGGAGAAATACACAAACGAATGTGAATTTGTATTCCATCTTGCAGGTGTGAATAGACCACAAAATGATGGAGAGTTTATGGTAGGTAATTTTGAATTTACTTCAGTGTTACTAGAGTTACTTAAAAAAAATAATAACAAGTCACCTGTACTTATAACATCATCCATACAAGCTGAGAAAAATAATCCTTATGGTGTGAGTAAGAAGGCTGGAGAGGATTTGTTATTTAAATACAGTGAGGAAACGGGAGTTAAAACAATAGTCTATCGACTGCCTAACTTATTTGGAAAATGGAGCAAACCAAACTACAATTCAGTTGTTGCGACATTCTGTTATAACATAGCTAGAAACATTGATGTCAAAATAAATGATGCTAGTTCTGCTCTTGTTTTGAGTTATATCGATGATGTAGTAACAGAGTTTATTAGTGCTCTTGAAGGTAACGAACACAAGGAAGGAGCTTTTACTTATGTTCCTGTTACTTATAATATTACAGTCGGGGAACTAGCAGAAAAAATTCGTGCATTTAGCAACAATAGAAAAACATTGATTATGCCTTCATTGGAGAACCAATTTGATAAGGCATTGTATGGTACATATTTATCATACTTAGAAGAAGACAATTTCTCCTATAAATTAAAGAAGAATATAGATAACAGAGGTTGGTTGGCTGAATTTATTAAATCAGACAGTATGGGACAAATTTTTATATCTAAGACAAAACCAGGTATTACAAGAGGGAACCATTGGCACCATACTAAGGTGGAGAAATTTCTTGTTATTCAAGGTGAAGCTATAATCAAATTTAGGAGAATCGATACAGAAGAAGTGCTGCAATATAGAGTGAATGGAGATACTCCGGAAGTAGTAGATATTCCTGTCGGTTATACTCATTCCATTACAAATACCGGCGATGAAGAAGTGATTACGTTATTCTGGGCTTGCGAAATTTTTAATCCTGAAAAAGCTGATACATATTTTGTGGAGGTATAGAGCATATGAGCAAATTAAAGGTTATGACTGTTGTGGGAACTAGGCCTGAAATTATACGATTATCAGAAGTAATCAAAGCGAATGACCGATACTTTAACCATGTATTAGTACATACAGGCCAGAACTGGGACTACACTCTAAATGAAGTGTTTTTCAATGAATTAGAACTTCGTGAACCAGATCATTATTTGAATGCAGTAGGCGAGCATCTAGGTGAAACAATGGGTAACATTATTTCCAAGTCATTTGAAGTGTTGTCTAAAGAAAAACCGGACGCGCTATTAATACTAGGAGATACCAACTCAGCACTATGCGCAATTTCTGCTAAGAGATTGAAGATCCCGATCTTTCATATGGAAGCTGGTAATAGATGTTTTGATCAAAATGTTCCAGAAGAGATAAATCGGAAAATTGTAGATCATATCTCAGATATTAATCTTCCTTATACTGAGCATAGTAGAAGATATCTATTGTCTGAGGGCATTCGCAAAGAGCATATCTTCGTAACAGGTTCACCTATGACCGAAGTGTTGCAAGCGCATATGGATAAAATACATGAGAGTACAGTACTCGAACAACTTAATTTGCAATCAGAACAATATATTTTAGTATCTGCTCATAGAGAGGAAAATATAGATTCTGAAGAGAATTTCACTTCACTGATGAATGCTATTAATCATATAGCCGAATTGTATCAATTACCTTTAATTTACTCGACCCATCCAAGAAGTTGGAAAAAGATTGAGGAAAGAGGATTTAAGTTTCATCCATTGGTCAGACAATTAAAACCGTTTGGCTTTTTCGATTATAACAAGCTGCAACTAAAATCATTTTGTACGCTCTCGGATAGTGGAACCTTATCCGAAGAATCGGCGATACTAAATTTCCCAGGTGTTTTAATCAGGACTTCAACTGAGAGACCAGAAGTATTAGATAAGGGTAGTGTTGTTATTGGGGGGATAACCGAGGATGATATTGTTCAAGCTGTTAAATTGAGCAGATCGATGTGGGATAATCAAGAAAAAATTATATTAGCACCTGATTATAGAGATGAAAATGTATCAGTAAAAATCATTAAAATAATACAAAGCTACACGAGGATTATAAACAACATTGTATGGAGAAAAAATTAATGATTAAAATAATAATTAATTAAGAGGTATTCATGAATATATTATTTATTGGTGGTGTATTTACGGAGGAGCAAAAAAGTGAAATCTTAAATAAAAGTAGAGGGGTTATACAATATGCTGCAAATGCATTGCAATGGAATATAATTACCGGTCTTGATGCATGCAATATACAACCGGTTAGTATTATCAATGCCATGTTTGTAGGTTCATTTCCTCGATTGTATTCTGATTATTATATACCATCTAGGAAATGGAGCCATATTACTGCTGCAAATGACATAAACATAGCTTTTTTAAATCTACCAGGTATTAAACATATATTTAGAGGAAGGAATACTTCAATACAGGCAACAAAATGGGCTCGTCAGAAAGAAGAAAAAAAAGTTATTATAATATACTCTATGCATACACCATTTATTTATGCAGCGGCAATTGCTAAACGAATTGATCCAGATATTCATATTTGTCTTATAGTTCCTGATTTGCCTGAATTCATGAATTTAACTCTGAAGAAGAGTAAAATTCATGATTTATTTAAAAGGATAGACAGATTAATTATGGATAGATATTTAAAATATACGGATTCTTTCGTGTTTCTTACTAGCCATATGGCCGAATCGCTTAATGTTGGGGATAGACCTTGGATAGTAATGGAAGGTATGGTTAACTCGAATGAACTTGAGAATAAAAAAAATGAAGGATCTGATGACTCAACAAATGAAAAAATAATTCTCTATTCTGGCACATTAAACAAAATGTATGGAATTATGAATTTGATTAATGCATTTTCAATGATTAATAATGACGATTATCGTTTATGGATATGTGGAGCTGGAGAGGCAGAGCTTGATATTATTAAAATGACTGATAAAGATTCAAGAATAACCTATTTTGGACAGGTAGATAGAAGTAAAGTTTTATTACTTCAACGAAGAGCTACTGTATTGATTAATCCAAGAGGGAATGAGGGAGAATATACAAAATATTCATTTCCTTCAAAAACAATGGAATATTTATTATCAGGCACACCTACTATTGTGAAGAAGTTGCCAGGTATACCAGATGAATATTATAAGTATCTATTCTCTGTAGATAGTAACTCAGATGAAGAGCTTTCAGCAAAAATGATTGAAGTTTGTAGTATGCCTAAATCATTTTTAAATAACTTTGGCAGAATTGCTCAAGAGTTTGTGATGAGTGAAAAAAACAATGTAAAACAAGCAAATAGAATATTGGATATGATATCTAATAAATAAAGATGCGGATTTTTGATGGTTTACTTTATGCCACTATAAGTTTTAGTAACTAGTTAAGGGCTGATATTTATTGGATATTAAACAAAAGTCAAATAATACAATATATACATTACATTTTTTTGTATTTTTAATAACTCTACTCTCTTACTTGTTATACGCTTATTTAATAAAGTATTCTTCCTTTTCTTTTGCAGAGTATGAACATTCACTAAGAGAACTTATTAGGGCTAAATATAGTCCTCCTCTTTCAGCGATATTATCATACCGAGTAGCAATAATTGGAACAATAATATTGTTTTTGTTTAACATTAAAAAGATCATACGACATAAAAACTTTCTGATTTACATTTTAATATGGATGTATGTACCCATTCTTTTGTTGAAGTCCGGAAATCCAATTGAATACTTAACGAGTTTCTCTAGTGGCGCGGGTATATTGGCTCCCATAACACTAATTGGAGTAGGTTTATTTTTTGCTTCATACGATAATGAAAATTGGATTAAATATAAGAAAGCATTAGTTATCGCTTTAATAGTATCTATTGTTATGTTTATCATTGGATTTATTAAAATAGGAAGTTCATTGGCTTTAGGAGATAGGTTAATATCGATCCGATGGTTGTGGGCTCCTTCATTATTATTTGAAACTTTATGTTTTCTTTTCTTTTCAATTAATAAATTTAAAGGTATTATGGGAAAACTAATAAAATACTCACCGATTGTTCTAGCCTTACTTAGTGCCATAATGCTGCAAACCAGGTTAACGTTTATTATTATATTTATTAATATAATAGTTTTTTACTTTATAACAGTGAGACAAAAAAGTAAGTACATTATGGCTATGTTAATAGGTTTTGTTATGATATTGGTATTTTTTGTGTTAATACAGAATCTACCAACAAGTAACATTATATCAGTTAATTTTGACAATTTGAATAATCGTTTGTTTGAGGATACTCGAACCACTCAAGCAGAGGTCTTTTTTCAAAAGGTAAAAGAAGATTTTTGGGAATTCATTCCGTTTGGTGCTGGATATCAAATGGAGAATTATATGAAGTTAGACGCTGGGTATATTACAGCAGCATTATTTGTGGGGCTTCCAACTACATTTTTAATTATTATCCTCCTTTTTATTCCTGTTCTTAAAGCTGTTAGGCTTAAACTTCCTGCCAGTGAAGCATGGGTCGTATCTGGAGCTTTTGCGTGGGCTGTTAGGTGTTTGAGTTCTAGTGCGATGTCGTTAACAGTTGAATTCTTTATTTTTATTATCTTGGCTGGAAGATGTGCATGGTTATTAAAGAACGATTCAAAAAAGAAATAGGTCTAAACGTGTTTATTTTGGTGTGAGAGGGAGGTATCTAAGTGAGAAATGTATTTTTATTATTCTCAAATTACTTGGATTATGAAGGTAAAGATATTAAAGTTGGTGGGATTGAGACATATCTAAACCTTTTGAGTCAGGTTATATTAAACCGAGGATATAATCCTATCATAATACAAAAAGGAGTTAGGCCATTTCAAAGAGTTATTGGAAATATTACAGTGTATGGAGTGGTCTCTAATTCAAGAGAGAACTTAGGTACTAGCCTGTATAACTATTCATTAGCTTTAGCTGACCCTGAGAATGATATTATAATATTTGCGACTCATACACTATGTGTACCTAATAATTTCAAAAGAACAATAGGAATACAGCATGGGATATTTTGGGACATACCCTATAAAAGTAAATATGAGAATATATGCAAAGAAATCAATACTATTGGACGCGTAAAAACCGGATTGCGTAATATTAAACAACTCCAGCATACCAAATGTGCTGTAAGTGTGGATTACAACTATATCAATTATGCCCGTTCAATTTATCCTTATGGAGACCAAAAAATATTTACAATTATAAACTGCGTTGATATTCCAAAAAATACGGATTTTACAAGAAAGAATGAAATAGTTAAAGTGATCTTTGCTAGAAGATTTGAGTGGTATCGCGGGACAAGAATATTTGTAGAAGCAATAAAAAAGGTTTTACAATTCAACTACAATATTGAAGTAACTCTTGCTGGAGAAGGTTCTGATGAGAATTTCTTAAGGGAAGAGTTTAAATATGATTTAAATGTAAAATTTATTAAATACCATCCTGAAGATGGATTTACTACACATCTTCAATACGATATAGCAGTTGTTCCTTCTTTGGGATCAGAAGGAACTTCATTATCACTAACTGAAGCTATGGCTGCTGGTTGTGCAGTTATTGCCTCAAATGTAGGCGGAATGACCAATATTGTTATTGATGGTTATAATGGGATAATAATTAATCCTGAGTCCGATGAACTAGCTAATGCTATTGTAGAACTAACTACAAATAATGAACTGCGAAGAACATTAGCTGAAAATGCGATAAATACTGCTAAGAGCGCTTTTTCGTATGATAGATGGGCTGAAAAATGGGGTAGCGTATTAGATTATATAGAAACCATGTAAGTGTTTAATCAAATATACAATGATCGGACGACTAATATGTCTTTTGCGAATTCATTATTGAATAGACTGAATTTATCAAAGCACTCTAAAAACTTTTTCATATTATTGTCAGGCTCTTCATTGAGTCAGTTTTTATCATTATTACTATTACCGTTTATTAGTCGTATTTATGGACCAGGGTATTTTGGGGATTATGCATTATATTTATCAATATCTGTATTAATTGTTAGTATTTCGAATTTCGGATATTTATCAGGAGTTATTCAAAGTAAGGATGATGAAGAAGCATCTGGTTTATGTAAAATAAGTAGCTATTTATCAATAACAGTATCTCTGTTTGTTTTGGCAATATTATATGTAATATCACCAAGTTATAGAGTAGTTGAAAGTAACCATTATATTTTATTTTGCACTTATATAGCTATTTCTTCGATAATTATGGCTCAAAATAACATAATGAATGCCTGGGCAAATAGAAAAATAAACTATAAGGCTATTACGTATTCCACAATAATAATATCATTAGTTTTCTATATCAGTAGTATACCTATTGGCTTATACATATCTAAAGAGAGTGGTTTAATCATAAGTAGCTTGATAAGTCAAATTGCAGGCTGTCTTTTTATGTTTACGTACAATAGTTATTTTAAAATAAAACACAATACCAAGTCACTGAAAGGAATTATTGTAAGAAATAAAAAATATCCAAAGTTTCAATTCCCTGCAAATATTATTAATAGTCTTGTTCAACAAATACCGATTCTTTCATTATTAACGATCTTTGGTAGTACTGTTACAGGTAATTATTCCATGACTCAACGTATATTAATGACGCCTATTACTTTAATAGGTGGATCCGCATCAAGGATTTTTTTTAAAACTGCTGCAGATTATCATAATCAGGGGATAGATGTTGGTGAAATGACATTTAAATCTATCAGTAGATGGATGAAATTAGCTTTTATACCAGCTGTCGTTTTGTTGGTGTACGGTGATTACATAATATCAATAGTTTTTGGTACTGAATGGCTAAAGGCTGGTATTTATGCCCGTATTCTATGCTTATATTTTGTATTTTGGTTTAAATCGATTAGCACAATGGGTTTGCTTATTATAAAGGAAAAATTAAAACATAACTTTTGGTTAGGGGTAATAACCTTATTCCTAAATTTATTGGCATTCTTTACAGGTGCCATACTTAAGAATGATATATTAACAATATCATTATTTACTATATTTAATGTTATAGCAATTGTTTTAGTTTATATATACACTTTCTCACTTACCAATTTTCCTAATAGAAAATATATTTCTTTTGTATTAATTTATATAGTTCTTCTTCTTACTTCTGCATTAGTTATAAGGAGTTCATTGTTATATCTTGGGATAGTAGAAACAATATAAACATATTATTTAACGTCAGAGCGGAATTATATAATAAGGTTGTGATAAATATAATGAAAAAAATTATATATAATGTTATAAAAAAAACGAGGGCTTACTGGATTGGGAATTCAAAGAAAGTTAGATTTGGACCTGGATGTAATATTGGGATTAAAAGTGTTTTTGGAGGCAATAACGTAATACATGAGAAAGTAATATTTCAAAATAGCTCCATTGGGTATGCATCTTTTATTGGGGAACAATCATCTATCATTAATACGAATATAGGTAAATATTGTTCAATTGGGTCTAGGTTAAAAATTGTAACAGGTAGACACCCAACTCATACTTTTATCTCAACACATCCTGCTTTTTATTCATTGCTAAAGCAATCAGGTTTTACATATGTTAAAGAGCAGTTATTCAATGAATTTAGATATTCAGATGAAACTGGTAAGTATTTTGTTGATATTGGTAATGACGTTTGGATAGGTTCAGATGTGAAAATTCTTGATGGTATTACTATTGGGGATGGTGCTATTATAGGTGCAGATTCACTTGTAACAGCTAATGTTGATCCATATACGATTGTTGCTGGTAACCCTGCTAAAAAAATTCGAAATCGATTCAGTAATGATGAAATAGAATCATTAAAAAAACTAAGATGGTGGGATAAACCTGAATCTTGGATTATAGAAAATGCTAAATATTTTAAAGATATTAAATTGTTAATAAACATACTAGAAAAACCATTAGAAAATAGTGAATTAATAAGTAAGGATGAATCTGATCATGAGTAATATTGCAATTGTTGTGGTAGGTTATAATAGACCTTTATCACTTAATAGATTACTAAAGTCAATAGGGCAGTCTTATTTTGATGAAGATGATGTAACATTGATAATTAGTATTGATAAAAGTGGTAATAAAGATGTTGAAAAAATCTCACACGAGTTTTCTTGGGAACATGGAGAGAAAATTATAGTTATTCAGGAAGAAAGATTAGGTTTGAAAAGACACATTATTAAGTGTGGAGATCTTTCATCGAAATACTCCGCAATAATCGTATTAGAAGATGATCTGTATGTATCTCCCTATTTTTATAGATATGCCAAACAAACAATTAATAAATATATTAATGATGAAAGGATTGCGGGAATATCACTTTACACACACCTATGGAATATTAGTTGTTCGCGTCCCTTTACACCTTCTGACGATGGAAAAGATGCTTATTTTTTGCAATTTGCTCAATCCTGGGGACAAATTTGGACAACAAAAATGTGGTTTGATTTTAAGACATGGTATAAAGAAAATGATGGAAAGATGTCCTATGAAGAAGGGATACCTAAGCACGTAGTTGATTGGCCGGACACTTCCTGGCTAAAATATTATATAAAATATTTAATTACCTGTGATAAGTTATTTGTGTATCCCAGAATATCATTATCAACGAATTTTGGGGATTTGGGTGAAAATGCGAGCGTAGCATCTACTCATTATCAGGTACCAATGTTATTTGGGAGCAAAGAAAATTTTAATTTACCTGCATTAGATGAAGGTATTATGTATGATGCATATTTTGAACGAATGAGTATGGGAGATGTGCTGAATATTAGTAACGATGATTTACTTGTCGATTTATATGGAAGTAAAGAAGTGAACGATAGGCGGTTTTTACTTACCTCGAATAAATATAGTTTAAAGGAAATTGCATCATTTGGGTTGAAGCTTAGACCACATGAAATGAATGTAATATTCAATATACCTGGAAATGATTTGTACTTATATGATACAACTGTTCGAAAAATTCCTTTGAGTGTAGATAAAAATGTTACATCACTAACAAGAATTATATACGATTTAAAGGATACGAAACGTAATGATGTATTTCGATTAGCTATTTATCATATATGTTCGACTATTAAGAGAAAACTCATTAAGTTTTTCCGTTAATTATTTTTTTGGTATGAGGCTTGGAACAGAGGGAGAATCTTTATTGGGTTACGAAAATTTAAATAAACAATAAGGATGTCATAACAATGAATATTTCGGTAGCTGGTACGGGCTATGTGGGCTTAGTTACTGCTGTAAGCTTGGCTGAAAAAGGGCATGAAGTAAAGTGTGTGGACATTGATAATGAAAAAATTAAGTTAATGAGTCAAGGTATATCTCCGATATTTGAGCCGGGACTACAAGAATTAATGGTTAGAAACAAGGATAAGATTTCATATACCATTGACTATAATGAAGCGTATAAACAATCTGATGTTATTATTGTTGGGGTAGGAACTCCTGAGAAAAAGGATGGATCTGCAAATTTGAAATATGTCTATGAAGTTGTTAGACAAATAGCGCAAACCGTTGAACAGGACTGCGTTGTTGTAGTTAAATCAACTGTACCGGTTGGGACTAATGACAAACTTGCGCAAATCATTAATGAAAATTTGAAGAATGATGTAGTTATAGACGTCGTTTCTAACCCTGAGTTTTTATCCCAAGGATCAGCAGTTAAGGATACACTTTATGCAAAGAGAATAGTATTAGGTGTGGAGTCAGAGCATGCAGAAAATGTAATGAAACAAATGTATGATGGATTTGATATCCCTTATGTGATTACTGATCGTAAAAGTGCGGAAATGATAAAATATGCAGCTAATGATTTTCTGGCATTAAAGATTTCTTATATTAATGAAATAGCTAATTTGTGCGAAATCGTCGGTGCTGATATTGAAGACGTAGCAATAGGAATGGGTATGGACCCGAGAATTGGCGATCGGTTCTTAAGCGCTGGAATTGGTTATGGCGGTTCATGCTTTCCAAAGGATACCAAAGCCTTACACTGGCTTGCTAGCTTTAATGATTATGAATTAAAAACAATTAAAGCGGCAATTGAGGTAAATGAAAATCAAAAAATAAAATTAGTGAAAAAAGCTAGGAAATACTTTGATAATCTTAATGGTTTAAATGTTGCTGTTTTAGGACTAACATTTAAGCCGGAAACTGATGATTTAAGGGATGCACCTTCAATTGAAAATATTCCGTTATTATTGGATGATGGAGCGAATGTTAGAGTATGGGATCCTGTAGGGATGGATAATTTCAAGAAGAGATTCCCTGAGGATATATTGTATTGTGAATCAATAGAAGAAACTATTGCAAATGCTGACGTATGCTTTATTTTTACGGAATGGTCTGAAATTAAAAATTTTGATATACATAAGTATACAAAATTAATGAGAAATCCGTTAGTGATTGATGGAAGAAACTGCTATTCGCTAAGCTCAGCGCAAGATGCAGGTTTTGTTTACGATTCAATTGGAAGGAAGAGGGTGAATGTTTAATTAGTTTGTATAATAGTGTTATTAACTTATTTGTTCGTATACTAAGATGTATACAAATATAAACATTTTTGTTAACATACCATTAAACAACACAACCACATAAACCGTACGATAAAGGCAAAACCATTGAAAAGTGGCGACGCAAAGCTAAAGGGGCTTATCTGAAATCAGACTGCCAGCCAGCTACCGAATATCGTGCCTCCCGTCGAGGTTTATGTGCAAAATTGGAGGTTATTCATAGGATGATACACACAAATATTGTACGTGAATGGCATCAGCTTTGGATGGAGTTCCATGAAATGCTGTGGAAAGATTGCTTGGATGAAGAGAAACGTATGGAGCTCTATCTAAAAATGGTTTATCATAAGAATAAACTAGCGGCTGTCACTCTCTCATAAACAAGCTCATGGAGTACGATTTCTTGTTGGTCTGTAAAAAGCGATATCCGAAGCTGGCGCCCTGTCTTATAAGAAGCGTCAGCTTGTTTTTTTGAAAATAAGACAAGGAGGATCATATGGGGTCATTGCTCATGCAGCGCCCGTATGAAACCAAAACGATGAAAATATCGAGTAAAATGCTATTTATAATTGCAGGCGCAATCGTTGTTATCGGTATTGTGATTTATGGAAGTATGAGTCTCTTTTCAAAGCTGAATCAGGTAGAAGAGCTAAATGGACGTATAGAAGAAACGGCTCGGATTGATGGGGGGCAAAATACTGCTGCGGGCACAGAGAAGCCTAACGATCAGCCGGAGCAGACGCCTGAAGCTGTTCCAGCTCAGACGCCGACAGCTGATTCAGCTCAGACAGAGGTGCCAGTTCCATCGTCTCAGACAGCGGAAGACCTTCAGCCTAGCCCAACTTCATCTTTGACACCTGAATCAACGTCTGATAATTTAGATGTAGGCCGGAAGTCAGGGGATGAATCTGCCAATTCGGAAGAAAAGTCCCGAAAGAAGAAAGAGATTGATGCCTCGGTTACAGCGGAGCTGGAGAAGCTGAAGTCTTCGTGCAAGGCAAGCAGCAATAGCCTGGTCCGTCAGATCGCACAAGAGCTTAGCGTTGATGAAGATGCAACGCTTGCGGCTATTCAGAGCAAATATCTGAATAAGGTTTTTTCTGCTGAGGCTGACTGTGATGCGAAGTTCAATCTATTAATTAGCAATGCCAAGAGCGAGTATAAGGCAGCAGATTTAGGCGATCAACCCTTTCCTGATTGGAGCTCGCAATATGAAAGTGCTAAAGCTGGAGCCAGAGCCGATGCGCTTGCCGTTATTGCCAACTCGCTCGACAAGTAAGCTCTATTATTCTGAGGAGGCTCTATGAAAAAGTCACGAGCATTATCTATTTTTCTAGTTGTTACGATGCTTTCATCTTTACTTGCTGCCGTCGCATCAGCGGCAACGACAACAATAAAGGCGACAACGCAGCCGATTAAACTGCAATTTGATGGTCAATCGCTACAGCTGCCGGAAGGTCAATACTCGTTTATTTATCAAGGTCGTACATATGTGCCGATTCGCTACATTTCCTATGCGCTGCAAAAAACGGTGAAATGGGATGGAACGAAGGCTGCAATTTCTAAACCAACGGAGAAGGAGCTTGCTGCGCTGAAGAAGCAATTGCAAACTGGAGCATCAGGCAGCCAAAAGCCGCAAGCAAGCATTTCAATTGCGATTCAACCTGTTAAGGCATCCTTGGTATTCGATGGGAAGACAGCAGCCTTGCCGGCTGGCCAATCTCTTTACGTTTTTAGCGGCTCAATCTATGCGCCTCTTCGTTTCTTGTCAGAGGCGGCAGGGACGCAGATCAACTTTGACCCGGTGACGCAGATGGTTAGCGGTGAATCCGCTGCATATCGGTCAGAGCTAGAAGCCGGCGGCGGTATACAGCCAGAAACAAGCACAGTTACGGGTAAAACCGGTAATGCTGGCGCAGGTGCTGGCGGCGCAGGTGGAGGATCTGTTAAACCGACAGAAGAACAAATTACGGATGATGCCAAAGCGAAGCTCGTTGCGCTTCAGAATAGCTGTGACGCGGCTCTTCGGAAAATTCTTTTGGAATACAATTCGGCAAAGGCTGAGGATAAAGCTAATATAGAGGAAAAAGGGCGTCTGACGCTTAACAATTGCACCACGAGGTTTGAGGACATTATATCAGACACGACGTCAAAGCTGACTGCGAACGGGTATAGTACGGACGTTATTGCTGCCTATCGAGAAGAATTCAATAATCTGCTTAAGGCTGGAAGAATAGTTGCGGAGAATTTGAAATAATCGTTATTTTATTGAGCATTTAGGAGCAGTTGTGAAGTCTCATTGACTTCACTACTGCTCCTTTGTCTGTTGACCAGCAACTACTGTTGCTTTCGCTATTCTCCTGAGTTCAATTGCAAGCGAGATGGATAGCGTAAAATCCGATTCAATGGTAAGTCGAATATGTCAAAATGAGCCTCGAGTATGCCTTTTTTTTTCATACTTTTTTCTTTCCTTCCTTCCAATTGTGGAGTAATGCGAAAAATTAACACATTTCATTAGCAAACCCACTACCATAGTACTAAAATTTGAATTACACTATGATTAGAAACTAACCTAAATCTATACAAAAGTGTCAATATAGGGGGACTAAGGTCATAATTGAAGTGTTCCATCTATTCGATCGATGTACTTTCAGTCTATTTAGCCTAGATACAGATGCGATTATGCTTTCTCGCGGATTAGGTCTAAGTGCTCAAGAGATGGGCTGCTTGCTGGATTGGATGATAATTGGCCGTTATGTTGGAATGATATAGGTTTGGCGAGGGAAAGCCCGTTGATGTCGATTCTAATCGTTTTAATCAGGGAGAGGTGAGGGTCCATTAATAGAGATACTGTTCTACAAAAAAGGAAGCTAGAGCATACGATCGAGCAGCTGCGGCAGGAAATGGTCGATAAGCTATTTGTGTGCCAGTCATACCAATCTGATGAAGTGTTAGGAGCAAGCCAAGCGTTGGATCGTGTGCTTAATTGCTATGATTGCGTAAGATATGAGAAAGAGTGTATAAATAAGACGAATTGTGCTTCGTTTGTGTTCACATGGAAAGAAAATAACTCTATTTAAACAGACGCTTCCGTTTATTTTTTCTGAATTTGTACCAATATTTCCCGTTTTCATCCTTAAAAATCCTAATTCCGATTAGTTTGAATGGTGTTGCTATTTCAGTAAACATTAAATAACTAGACATCATGATCACCCTCGTTTCTCTTCCTTTAAGTCATAATACCAAACTTTAGATATATTGACTATATGAAAATAGGACTTTCATACCTCTCCCTTATGAAAAATGGTTGGGTTATACTTCTTTTTTTTCCAATTATGTACTATTAAAAATGTCAGCGGCTGCTTCTTTTGAGGAAGTAGGCCGTTCTTTGGCATGTCTCTCCAGCTCTCTGCATGCTCAAATTTTGTTTGTGCCTTTCTTTTCAAGTATGATAGATGAAGAGAATAGGGATAAGGTTTCTTTGCAGGAGGTGCTGGAGAATTGACCAAATCTATGAAATGGATGCCAACCCTCATATGGGGGATCCTGTTTGCGGGTTGGCTCGCGCTTTTATTTATGTTTTCGTCCCAGTCGTATGAGCAGCAAAGCATTCAGCCTTTCTTGCGCAGCCATTTTGATTACCATCAGCTTGTAAGATGGCTGCCTGATGTGACGATTACATATCGAACCAGCGTTATTAATTCACATGAACGTCCATATAGCTTCATTGAATTCCTATTTCGCAAAGGCGCGCATTTATTTGTGTACGCTGCGTTCGCTGCCATGCTGTACATGTTCCTGCGTGCGCTGAGCGGTGGACGTTGGTTTATTTCGATTGTGATTACGCTGCTGGTTGCAATTGCTGTCCCGGCGTTAGATGAATGGAATCAGCTTGGCTCTGACGAGCGGACGGGCAACGCCACGGATGTTGTGCTTGATTTTGTCGGGGGCAGTGCGGGCCTATTTGTCTGCTTGTGCATCTTAGGGTTAGTTAAGCTATGGCGCTCCCTATCACGGTCGAGAACAAGAAATTAAATAGGCATACAGCGATAAGAGCTGTCGTTCAAGCGGTGAAAGCGGCTGAGCGGCGGCTTTTTGCATAGGCCAGAGGTATATCAACTAATAAATTCGCATTAACAGCTGTTATGGATTGGAAAATAGCGAAAAAAACAAAAAAACGGACAAACAGGCCGGCTATCCTATATAATCGTCTTTGTTACTATAAAGACTTATTACATATGGAGGTATCGCAGCTTGCAGCGCTATGAGGAGTTGGATTCGCTTAGAGGTTTGGCGGCGTTAGCCGTTATGGTTGGCCATTTCTTAATGGTGTTTACGCCAATCGTGCAAAATACATCAGGCTTAAGCTTTCTGGATTATCCGCTTAACCTGCTGAAATATACACCGCTGCATGCGATTTGGGGAGGCCATGAAGCAGTTATTATGTTTTTTCTGCTTAGCGGGTTCGTGCTCTCCTTGCCGTTCTTCAGCAATCGCCAGCAGAATTATACGAAATATGTGATTAAGCGGATCTGCCGCATTTACATCCCTTTTCTGGTCGCTTTAGTGATCGCCATTCTAATGAGGGAAGCGGTCTACGTGTCGAAGCTTACGGACTTAACGACCTATTATAACAATCTATGGGTAGCACCTCCGGATATGGGCTCCATTATTCATCACCTTCTGTTTGTGGGGAATTACAATACGACGAGATATGATCCGATATTGTGGACGCTGGTCCATGAGATGCGAATCTCGTTATTATTCCCTTTCATTATGTTTGCTATTGTGAGAGGCGGATGGAAATTCGGACTTCCGCTTGCGATTGTCTTATCCTATGGAGCAGCAATTATGCTCGAAAATATAGAAACCCGTTACATGACTAATTTTGTTGTATCCCTGCATTATGCCTCTTTCTTTATTGTAGGAGCGCTGCTTGCCAAATATCAAAAGCAGCTGAGGGCGGTTTTCTCGAAGTTAAATGGCTGGTGGACAACCTTGCTTCTTATTGGAGCATTATGCTGCTATTCGTTCAAATGGATCGGTTATGGCGAGGATTTCCATGACAGGTTCATGCCGCATGGCGGCGATTGGATGACGGCGATCGGTGCTTCCATCTTCATTATAGCAGTTCTATCGTCCGTTCGATTATCGCAGCAGCTGCAGCGGAAGCCGTTATTATTTTTGGGCAAAATCTCGTACAGTCTTTATTTATATCATATGATCGTGCTTCTATCGCTCGTTCATCTGCTTGATGGAGAGCTTGATAAAATGTTTATCGTCATGCTCGCTTTTGTTGTTTCATTCGGCGCGGGGGCGCTAAGCTATTATTTCATAGAGCTGCCTTCCATTCGTTTAGGCAGGTGGCTTACAGGTTGGGGAAAGAAGCCGAGCGTGGTTGTAGGAAGCAGTGGAGAAAGAAGCATCTCGTCTTGAGTAGGATGATCGACTGAACAGAGGAAAGGAATGGCTCTCCTAGCGGGGGCATTCCTTTTTTTTGCTTATCCATGTGCTAGAGTAATGCAGCAGAAGCTGCTGATCGTTCGATTCAAAAACAAACCGCGCTAGACGTCTAATAAAAGCGTATAATAGAAGTAGGAAATAGCAGCGGCTTTGCTAGTAAAGGCTGCTGTTTTCCTTATTCACGGTATGGGAGTGATACGTTGTATGGCATCAATGGTTATTATGAATGAAAAAATACGCGCATCCGAGGTGAGGCTAACAGGTTTGCGGGGCGAGGATCTGGGCATTGTCTCGCGTGATGAAGCGCTGGCGAAGGCGCGCGAGCTGAAGGCAGACCTCGTCTGCACCTCGCTTATGAGCAGCCCGCCGCCTTGCAAGCTTGTTGGCAAGGGACAGGCTAAGCAGCAGGCGGATCAAGAGAATCGCAGCGCTAAGGTGAAGGAACAGCCTGGCAAGGTAAAGGAGCTCCGCTTGACCCCTCATATCGAGGAGCATGATTATGATACGAAGCTGCGGCAGGCGGCGAAGCTTCTCGGCTCGGGCAACGGCGTCCAGCTCGTTGTTAAGATTCAAGGCAAGGAAGGTCCGAAAGCGAAGGAGCTTCTGGAGCGTATGCTGAAGGATCTGGCGGAGAGCGGCAAGAAGCAATCAGGCATTCAAGTGAGCGGGAAGCAAGCGGCTGTGCAAGTATTGCCATTGTGAGCAGCTCGCGTCTAATGAAAGCTTTTTGAAGGGGAAGGATCGCTGAGCGGCGTTTCGAATGACTTGGTGTACCATCATGCCATTCTTGGGCTGCTCAGCATTCTCGGCGTCAACGTTAACGCTCTGCATTTGTATACGCTTACTTTAAAGCAGGGGGCTGTTAATGAGGCTTATCGTATAGGAGCAGAACCAGTTGGTGCAGCATGAACAGATTTATGGGCTTAATAGTATTTATACCATTCTATTAACGAGGTGAATGATTAATGAAGAAAACCGTTCATACTGGACCCATCAAGCTGCCTGCGCGGCCTGATCCGAAGCTGTGGGTAAGCAAAGCGCCGTTTGGGCTAGGAAAAATCAAGCCGCATCATATTCGGGATACGCTCAAGGTAGCGTGGGACAACCGCGATAATTTGCCTTATGCTTACCGGATTTTGACACAGGGGGTATGCGATGGCTGCGCGCTGGGCGTATCCGGGTTATATGATCAGACGCTGGATGGCCCGCATATTTGCACGACTCGTCTGAATGTTCTGCGACTTAATACGATGCCGGCCATTAAGGGGGCAACGCTGCATTCGGATATCGATGAGCTGCGTAAGCTCGACAGCACGCAGCTGCGCAAGCTGGGGCGCTTGCCGTACCCGCTTATTAGGGCGAAAGGGGAGCGCAGCTTCCGCAGGCTGTCATGGGAGGATGCGCTTGACCGGATTGCGGCGAAAGCAATGTCGATCGATCCGAAGCAGCTGGCCTTTTATTTAACGGCGCGCGGAATAACAAATGAGTCCTATTATGTGGCGGCGAAGGCGGCCCGGCTTATCGGAACCAACAATATTGATAATGCCTCGCGAATTTGCCATTCCCCCTCCAAGACGGCGATGAAGCGCTCGGTTGGTGTAGGGGCTTCAACCTGCAATTACAAGGATTGGATCGGTACGGATGTGCTTGTATTCTGGGGCAGCGTAGCCGCAAACAATCAGCCTGTATCCACCAAGTATATGTATGCCGCGAAGCGGAAGGGGACCAAGATCATCGTCATCAATCCTTACCGCGAGCCGGCGATGGAGGGCTACTGGATTCCGTCGATCCCGGAATCGGCTCTGTTTGGCACAAAGCTGGCTGATGACTTCTATCAGGTAAATATCGGCGGCGACATTGCGTTCATGCACGGCGTGATGAAGTGGTGGTTTGAGATGGAGGAGGAGCAGCCGGGATCGGCGATTGATCATGCATTTGTTCAGGAGCATGCGAATGGCTATGAGGAGCTGAGGGCGCATGTCGTGCAGCAGGAATGGGAGCTGCTCGAGCAGTCATCCGGCCTCACAAGGGAGCGGATGAGGGATTTCGCTGTAGAGCTGGCAGGGGCGAAGTCCGGCGTATTCGTCTGGAGCATGGGGCTTACGCAGCATCGGTTCGGAACGGACAACATATCGCAGGTGGCGAACCTTGCGCTGCTGCGAGGCTTCCTTGGACGCGAGCACTGCGGCTTGATGCCGATTCGCGGCCATAGCGGCGTTCAGGGCTCGGGCGAAATGGGTGCCGATCCGTTCAGCCTGCCCGGCGGCGAGTTTAAAGGCGGGGATATCGGCCGAATCGAACGCCTCTGGGGCTTCAAGCTGCCGGATTGGCAGGGCGATATCGTCGGCGTATCGCTGGAGAACGCTTTGCTGCCGGAGCAGCATGAGCGCAGGCTGAAGCTGTTCTATACGTCTGGCGGCAATTTTGTCGAGACGATGCCAGACCCGGATTTTATGAAGCAATGCTTGGAAGCGGTTGATCTGAGGGTGCATCAGGATATTGTGCTGAACAGCTCTACGCTGCTGGACGCGCAGGAGGAGGTTATCGTGCTGCCGGCGATGACGCGTTATGAGCAGCCAGGCGGCGGCACGTCTACCTCGACGGAGCGGATGGTTTATTTTTCCCCGATGATTGAAGGCCCTAGGTTGGAGGAGGCTCGTGCGGAATGGCAAATCTATGCGGACCTCGCTGCACGCATTCGGCCTGAAATGAGAGAGTCGATTGCTTTTAAGGATGCCGACGCAGTCAGGCGAGAGATTGCTTTGGCAGCGCCTAATTATGATGGCATTCAGAAGCTGCGCAATAAAGGCGATGTGTTCCAGTGGGGAGGGGCTTGGCTGTGCGAGGATGGCATCTGTCCAACGGAAGATGGCAAAGGCCATTTAATCCCGGTTGAGCTGCCTGAGCTGCGTATACCAGAAGGCCATTTCTATGCGACAACGCGGCGAGGCAAGCAGTTCAATTCCATGATTTACGGAGAAAAGGATGTCTTCAACGATGCCGGCCGCTACGATGTGCTGATGAGCGGAGCGGATTTAGCCAAGCTTGCGATTGCTGAAGGAGAAGCGATTGTGGTCTATAACCGGAACGGCGCCTACCATGGCCGGGCCAAAAGCGAGGATATCGCGCCTGGGAATATCGAGCTGTACTGGCCGGAGGGCAACAGTCTTTTTCCAAGAGGGGTATATGAGCCGGTTGCCGGCATTCCTGAATACAATACATCGGTTATTGTGGAGCGGGCGGAAACATATCATGCATTTAAGGACACGAAATATATCGAGAAGCGGATTGTCGAGCTTGAGATTGAGCCGCCGGCTTAAGCATGTATGATTGGCAGGAAGCGAAGCATGCCTAAGCGGGAAGCGAAAGGGGAGGGGCACTCGGATGGATCTATCCAACACGACCAAATGGCGGATACTCAAATACGACGGAAGCGCGAGCTTCGAGAAGGATGACGATATCGCCGCGGAATTTCCGCTTACCTTGAAGCTGGATGGCGAGGAGTTCGCAACCTTGGTGTGCTCGCCATCTGACCTGCAGGAGCTTGTCATTGGCTTTCTCGCTTCCGAAGGCGTTATACGCACGGCTGGTCAGGTGAAGTCTCTGAACATCCATGAGGATACGGGCTTTGCCTACATCGAGCTTGAACATAAGCATACGGTGAGCCTCGACCATTACTCCAAACGTTTTATCGGCTCCTGCTGCGGGAAGGGGCGCCAGTTTTATTTGCACAACGATATGCTTACGGCTAAAACGATCATGACCCGCACGAAAATATCGGCTGAGCAGTGTATACGCTTTATGCGGGAGCTGCAGGACAGCTCTGCGGATTTCCGCAGCACGGGCGGCGTTCACAACGCAGCTATCGGAACGCCTGCCGAGCTGCTCGCCGTACGAACAGACATCGGCCGTCACAATGCGCTCGACAAGCTCTTCGGCTATTGTCTGCTGCATCGCCTCCGCACCTCGGACAAAGTGATCGCATTCAGCGGAAGGCTTTCCTCAGAAGCGGTCTTGAAGGCGGCGAAGATCGGCTGCGGTATTTTGCTCAGCAAGTCGGCGCCTACCGATCTCGCCCTTCGGCTCGCGGATGATCTGGGCATCACCTGCGTAGGCTTTATACGGGGCGGGGAAATGAACGTCTATACGCATCATGACCGGATTGAATTTGGGAATGGATTGACAGGCTGGAAGTGATTGTATATCATTTTAAATGAAAATGATTATCACTACAGAAAGAGAAGGAGTTCGAGATGCTTTTACGATTTTTTGCTTATTATAAGCCTTACAAAAAGCTGTTCCTGCTTGATTTCTGCTGTGCAGTTCTGCTGTCGGTGCTGGAGCTATGCTTCCCTCTAGCGGTCAGCTATGTGATTGATACGCTGCTGCCGGACGAGAACTGGGGTTTGATTATAACAGCCTGCGCTATCCTTCTCGTCGTTTATGTCATTAATACCATATTGCAATATATCGTCACCTACTGGGGGCATATGCTTGGCATTAATATTGAGACGGACATGCGGAAGAAGCTGTTCGATCATATCCAGAAGCTGTCGTTCCGATTTTTCGATAATACGAAAACAGGCCACCTGATCTCGCGCCTTACGAATGATTTGTTCGAGATTGGCGAGGTTGCCCATCACGGACCGGAGGATATGTTCATAGCCGCGATGACGCTGGTCGGAGCATTCGGCATTATGGCCTATATTAATTTGGAGTTAGCCATTCTAACGTTCATTATCGTTCCAATCATTATATGGCTCGTTCTGCTGTTCAACGGCAAAATGACGAAAGCAGCGAATCGGCTGTTCTCGGATATGGCTGATTTCAACGCACGCGTTGAGGATACAGTTGGCGGCATTCGTGTCGTTCAAGCGTTCTCGAACGAGAAGCATGAGAAAAAGCTGTTCAAGGTCAACAATCTGCGCTTTCGTGAAGCCAAGCTTATTTCCTACAAAATTATTGGCTTGAACTCGTCGATTACGTACATGCTGATGAGGCTTGTATCGGTATTTGTGCTCGTGGCGGGGACATGGTTCGTTATTAAGGGAGACCTGAAATACGGCGAATTCATTAGCTTTGTTTTGCTGACGAACATCTTCTTTAAGCCGATTGAGAAAATTAATGCCGTTATCGAAAGCTATCCGAAAGGCATCGCTGGCTTTAAGCGCTACGTGCAGCTGCTAGAGACAGCGCCAGACGTTGCAGATAAGCCGGATGCTGTTGAGGTGGATCGTTTAAGCGGAAATATTGTTTATCAAAATGTTACGTTCGGTTATGAAGGCGAAGCTAAGGTTCTGCAAAATATCGATCTGAAAATCCGCGCAGGCGAGACGATTGCTTTCGTTGGACCATCCGGTGCCGGCAAAACGACGCTTTGCAGCTTGCTGCCGCGTTTCTATGAGATAGAGGGCGGCAGCATTTCAGTCGACGGCTACGATATTCGCGATCTGAAGATGGAATCGCTGCGGAAGCAGATCGGAATCGTACAGCAGGATGTATTCCTGTTCGCGGGCACGATTCGTGAAAATATTATTTACGGCAAGCTGGGCGCATCCGATGAGGATATTTGGCAGGCAGCTCGCAGAGCGAAGCTCGAGGAGTTCATCCAAGCGCAGCCGCAGGGGCTGGATACGGTTGTCGGCGAACGCGGCGTGAAGCTGTCCGGCGGGCAGAAGCAGCGCCTGGCAATTGCGCGGATGTTCCTCAAAAATCCGCCAATCCTTATTCTCGACGAAGCGACGTCGGCGCTCGATACAGAAACAGAAGCGGCGATTCAGCAATCGCTGGCTGAGCTGTCCGTCGGCCGCACGACGCTCGTGATCGCGCACCGTCTTGCGACGATCAAGAATGCGGATCGCATCGTCGTTGTAACGGAGCAGGGCATTACCGAGCAAGGCCGCCACGAGGAGCTAGTGTCGGCGGGCGGCATTTACAGCCGCTTGCACCACGCGCAGTTCGGCGCCAATTAATCGCAGGCGATGCCTTTGCGAGCGTTGAGGCTGGGAGAATGGATGGGGCTGGCTCGAAAGTTATACCGGATGTCCCCTTCCCCGAATACTGACAGGAAGCATCCATACCGAAAAACGCCCCCAACCCTGCTTGAGCAGCGGTTTTGGAGGCGTTTTTCTTTTTATTTGGGACTCATGACTCTGATTAATACTCGAACCATTCCCATTCATTCGCTGATGCCCTTGAACACTCTTCTTCATTATTACCGCAGGCTACTCTTCGGTTACTGTGCCAGCTCCAATCGCTACAGTGCAGAAAATACAGCAGAAACCTGACATGACTCTCCAAATGAGGGCTACACTGCAGAAAATACAACAGAAATAGCCTCCAATGCGGAAAATGAGCACATTGATTCAGCTACGGTTTGAACTGAAAAGCGGCTGCCAGCCTTTTGCCGGCAGCCGCTGCTTTATTTAATGAGATTAACGGTTGCGGCGATGCTCTGCCTTTACCAGCCTCAGTAGATCCCGGATACCGTTTGCCACCTTATCTGGGGATATGTTTTTAGCCATCGTATCCGCACGAATCTGCTCGATGACCTTTACTGCTCTAGCGCCCGTTACGGTCAGTACCTTGACGTCTCCGCCCATGAACGTCTTGATCTGGCTTGCTGCCATCGCCAGATTGTCGTGGCTGTCCTTGTCCGTGCCGCTCATGCCGCCGAGGCCATCTTCCGGCGAATAGCCTTTGCCAGAAAGCCCTTCGGTCTGATCGAGCAGCTTTCTCTGAAGGCTGTCATATTGCGAGGCGGAAGCCGCATGCTTCTCCGCGGCGAGCACGACCGTATCGTCAAAGACGAATACGCGCACGTCAGGGATGCCGATGCCGCTGAGGCGCGATTCCAGATGCGCGGAGAAGCCGCTTGCGTTCAGCCCTGAGCTGCCGATCATACTGTAGACGGATGTGCCCATGCCGTAAGTGGTTTTGCCATGCTCATTGGTCGTATGCAGCTTCGGTCCGCCTTCGCTTGGAATGATGGAGGGATCATGAAGCATATGAGCCTGCTGCTGCTGATCAGATTTTGTTTGGGTATTTGGCGCTGTCCCATTGGCGCAGCCGGTAAAAGCCAAAGCTAAAGCGGCAGATGTCAGTACGAGCAGTTTGCGGGTGGTAGTCATTGAAAAATCATCCTCCATAGGTTGCATTTTGCTTTTAGGATGACCCTTTCCATGAAATGAATATTCATGACTTCTTGGAAAATAATAAAGGAGAAAGAGTGAAGCTTCCAGGAGGTGCAAGCATTGGATCGGATAGACAAACAGAAAGACCCAGGCAAACGAGCGGTAGACAACAGCTCCCGACGTAAGTTTCTTGTCAATACAGGCTATGCGCTGGGCGGTATTATGGTGGGTGGGGCACTCGGCTCCCTGATCAAGAGAAAGCCAGCCACAGATAATGCGCCGGCAGCGCCAGATGAAGGAAAGACGCCCGAGGCCAAAAACTACAATCACGCGCTCATGTTTTTTACGCAGGAGCAGTTCCGAATCACCGAGAGCGCCACAGAGCGTATCTTTCCTGAGGATGAGAATGGTCCCGGTGCGAAGTCGCTTGGGGTTGCCTTCTTTATCGACCACCAGCTGGCTGGGGAATGGGGCTTCAACGGGCGGGATTATATGACGCCGCCGTTCTTCACAGGAGAGAAGGAGCAGGGCTACCAAGGCCGGTTGAAGCGGCGGGAAATTTTCGAGATCGGACTGCGTGAGATGGAGAACTATAGCATGACCAAATATCAGAAAAGCTTCGTGGAATTAGCCGGCGAGGAGCAGGATGAGGTGCTTAAGAGCTTCGAGTCAGACGCTGTGAAGCTGACGACGATCTCTGCGAGCAGCTTCTTCAAGATGCTGCGAACCAACACCCTTGAAGGCGCGTATAGCGACCCGCTATATGGGGGCAATACGAACATGAATGGGTGGAAGATGCGCAGCTATCCGGGCAATCAGATGAGCTATGTCAGCATTATTGATAAGGATTTTACCAAAATCGAACCGAGCAGCCTGCAAGATCATTTGGTTTCTCATTAGTGAATCGGAGGATAATATGGCCAAAACATTACCGAAAACCGATGTCGTCATCGTAGGCGTCGGATGGTCAGGCGGCATCATCGCTGCCGAGCTGACAAAGAAAGGCTTAAATGTAGTTGGATTAGAGCGAGGCAAGGAGCGGAAGACTGAGGACTATTTTATGATCCACGACGAGCTCCGTTACGCGCTTCGCTACGAAATGATGCAGGATTTGTCCAAGGAAACGATCACGTTCCGCAGCAATGAGAAAATTCGTGCGCTGCCTATGCGGCAATACGGCTCCTTTCTAATTGGAGACGGGCTTGGCGGAGCCGGCGTTCATTGGAACGGCCAAACGTATCGTTTCTTGCCTTACGATTTTGAAATCCGCAGCAAAACGATTGAGAAATACGGAAAAAATAAAATTCCGGCTAACATGACGATTCAGGATTGGGGCATCACCTATGACGAGCTTGAGCCGTATTACGATAAATTCGAGATCATGGCCGGTATTTCAGGCGAGGAGAACTCGCTTGGCGGCAAACGAAGCAAGCCTTATCCAACCCCCCCGATGAAAAAATCGCCCGCGATGCAGCTCTTTGTCGATGCGACTACCCGCATGAAACTGAATCCGTATATGATGCCCTCTGCGAATTTATCGGAAAATTACACGAATTCCGACGGCATTGCCCGCGCGGCATGCCAGTACTGCGGATATTGCGAGCGCTTCGGCTGTGAATACGGGGCCAAAGCTGATCCTGTGGTGACCGTCATTCCGGTTGCCAATAAGACGGGGAAGTTTGAAATCCGCACCCATTCAAATGTTCGTCGCATTTTACATAAGGGCGGAAAGGCGACAGGCGTCATGTATACGGATGTGACCACGGGAGAGGAAATCATTCAGCCTGCGGATATCGTCGTCGTGACGAGCTATGTGTTCAACAATGTTCGCCTGCTGCTCATGTCCGGGCTTGGGAAGCCTTACGATCCGTCGACAGGTACAGGAGTTATCGGCCGGAACTATGCGTATCAGGTCATCAAAGGGAGCGCTGTAGGCTTTTTCGAAAAACAGCAGTTCAATAGCTTTGCGGGCGCAGGCGCGCTGGGCGTCTCAATTGACGATTTCAATGGCGATAACTTCGACCACTCCGAGCTGAATTTTATCCATGGAGGCGTCATCTCGATCGGTCAAGCCGGCGCTCGTCCGATACAGAATAATCCCACTCCGTCGGGTACAGCCTCATGGGGCTATGAATTCAAGGAGAAATCAGTCCATTATGCGAATCGTACGCTTAGTATTGGAGTGCAGGGGTCCTCGATGGCGTTCAAGCATCATTTTCTCGATCTGGATACGACTTATAAAGACGTCTATGGCGACCCGCTGCTTCGCATAACGTTTGATTTCGAGGAGCAGGATCGAGAGCTGGCGAAATTTTTGTCCCAGCGCTGCTCACAGATTATGAAGGAGATGGGTGCGGATAAAGTCGATTATTTAAAGGAGCTTGGTCCGTACGAAATTATGACCTATCAGTCGACGCATAATACGGGAGGCGTCATGATGGGAACTCAGCCAGACACATCAGCGGTCAATAGGTATAGTCAAATGTGGGATGCGGACAATGTTTTTGTCGTTGGTGCAAGCTCATTTCCACAGAACGCCGGCTATAATCCGACGGATACCGTTGGGGCGCTGGCTTACCTTGCTGCAGAGGGCATCTTGAAGTACAAAGAAAAGGGCGGATTGCTCGTCTAATGGAAAGAAGCGTCCGTTAAACGCAAAGAAAGACCGCTCCCGAAGCGATACGGGAGCGGTCTTTTTAGTGCGCCCAGCATGGGCGCTATCTATAGGGTTCAAGTCCCGAATGGTGAAGGCAGTAGTAGCCATAGCTTAAGGCAAGGGTGTCCATCGCGAGGTGGAATCTGAAGGAAGCCGGCGGCAAATCTCCGGTCTGAGGAACACGAACTTCATATCAGGCTAGCGTACGTTGGATGAGGTTGCTAAACAAACCAAAGTCCTTACTGCCGAAGGCGTGCGAGAGTAAATGAAGCAGATAGATGGAGAGGAAGATAGCGCTCTTACCTGGGGAGATCTGTACGGAACGCGAGAAACCTCGTAAACCTGCTTGTGAAAGCAGGCTGAACGTATAGAAGTCAGCAGAAGCCATAGTACGTGGGCTGTTGCAACAGCTTGCGGAAGGGCCGAACATGGAATAGGAACGTAAGCGACTTGGCGTTCGAGGATGGACATGGAAAGCAGACAATCCCTTTCTTTAAGGGACTTATCTGAGGAAAGTAGCGGTGAATACGCTGAGGGTACTCAGAAGGGCAGAGTTCATCAACGGCACAAAGAGAAGAGACGTTCACGCAAGGGAGTGTATCGAAGGATGATCGAGGAAGTGCTGTCACGAGGCAATATGCTGTCGGCGCTAGCAAGGGTCGAAGCGAATAAGGGAAGCCATGGCGTAGATGGCATGTCGGTAAAAGATTTACGCAGACACATCGTACAAAACTGGCAAACGATTCGCAAAAGCATAAGAAACGGAACCTATGAGCCTAGTCCAGTCCGTCGGGTCGAAATCCCGAAGCCGAACGGTGGAACTCGGTTCTTAGGCATACCAACCGTGACAGACCGCCTCATCCAGCAGGCGATCACGCAAGTATTAACCCCGGTATTTGACCCCGCATTTTCTGAACAAAGCTATGGATTTCGCCCTCAAAGGCGAGCACATGATGCGGTGAGGAAAGCGCGCAGCTACATGCAAGAGGGACATCGAATTGTGGTAGACATCGACATGGAGAAATTCTTCGATCATATCCATCATGACCGCTTAATGGCAAAGCTAGCGGAACGAGTAACAGACAAAACAGTGTTGAAACTCATACGCACTTATTTGCAGGCGGGAGTCATGGAAAGAGGACTCGTCCAAGCATCAACGGAAGGAGCGCCGCAAGGAGGTCCGCTGAGTCCATTGTTATCTAATATCGTCCTTGACGAATTGGATAAGGAACTAGAACAGAGGAACCTCCGCTTCGTAAGATATGCCGATGACTGTAACATCTACGTGAAAACGTGGAAGGCAGGACAACGGGTGATGAAATCCATTACCACATTTATTGAGGGAAAACTGAAGTTGAAGGTAAACCGAGAGAAAAGCGCGGTAGATCGCCCATGGAAACGCAAGTTTCTAGGATTTACGTTCAGTTGGGATAAAAAGAATCCGAGAGTAAAGATAGCAAAACCATCGCTAGAGCGAGTGAAAGCAAGGATCAAAGCGATAACCTCTCGTAGTAAGCCGATCCCGATCGAGAAGCGGATAAAGGAGCTAAATCAATATCTTACGGGCTGGTGCGGATATTACGCGCTGTCGGACACGAAAAGCCTATTCCAAGAACTGGACGAATGGACAAGGAGAAGGCTCCGGATGTGTGTCTGGAAACAATGGAAGCAACCAAAGACAAAGGTTAGAAAATTGGTGTCGCTTGGAGTCCCGAAACAGAAGGCATATGAATGGGGAAATTCGAGGAAGAAATACTGGCGTATCGCATGCAGTCCAATTCTCCATCGATCACTAGATAACCAATATTGGTTATCTCTTGGTCTGAAAAGCTTAACGGACAGATACAAACAACTGCGGAATATGACATGAACCGCCGTATACCGAACGGTACGTACGGTGGTGTGAGAGGACGGGGGTTTATCGCCCCCTCCTACTCGATTATCCGCGGACTAAAGCAGCTTCTTGATGTCATCCTTTTTGTCCGTGGACGGATCGTCTTGCTCCTCGTCGACAATGCCGCGCGTTGAGCTGCGGAATTCACGCAGCGTATCGCCGAATGCCCTGCCGAGCAGCGGCAGCTTGGCAGGCCCAAACACGATGAGCGCGATAAGCAAAATAATAACTAACCCCGAAACGCCGATATTGTTAAACATGTGCAAATCTCCTTTTGGTTCAAGTAGGGGAAGGAACAGCAGCTAGCCGCTTGGCGTATCTCCGGGTAACGAGCACGCTGATCTCGAAGAGCAACAGCAGCGGAACGGTTACGGAGAGATGTGAGACAAAGTCCGGCGGGGAGATGCAAGACCCGACAACGGCTAGACTAACATAGGCATATTTGCGCGAGCTGCTCAGCCGCTCAGGGGTCAGCAGTCCGAGCCTCGTCAGAAACAAAATAATAAGCGGCATCTCGAACGCGACGCCAAGCGGGAACACGACGCTGAATAGAAAGCTGAAATACCGATCAATGCCGTATGTCTCGACTGCGCCTACATTATGATTCATTTCAATCATGAATCCGAGCATCATCGGAAATACGAGAAAGTAGCTGAAGGATACGCCTGTGAGAAACAGCAGGAAGGATACGGGCACATAGGCCAGCGTTCCCTTTGCTTCGGTTTCCGTTAGGCCAGGCCGCACGAATGCCCATGTCTGATACAGCAATACCGGCAGCGTGAACAGAATGGCGAACAGGAAGGCGCAGCGCAAATAAATGAACAAACCGTCCGTGAACGAGAAGACGTTCCACTCCACTGATTTGGCGGTTAGTCCTGACTTGATGTATCGCAAAATGGCCGGGGACACATACAGCCCTCCGCTCATCGCCACGAAAAAGCAGGTGATCACGATGATCAGCCTCTTCCGCAGCTCGGTCAAGTGGTTGACCAGATCCCCCTCAATATCCACATTTTCACCCCGCATTACATGCTTTTTACAGTTAATCTCCCATGATATTTCCTTAGGATAACCAGTAACCTTACGGTTATGCGCTGCGCTGCCTTTTCTGAAAATCTTTGGGAGCGTCTGTATATGACCTGTGTATTTCGGGAAACGTAACAACGATTTTCCCTGAATTAGGAGGCAAAAAAATGATGAGAAAAAACAAATGGTTTCTATGGGTTGCCGGCACTTTACTGGTAATCGGGCTGTCCGCTTGCGGCGGCAATAATACGAATAACGGAGCAAACGAGCAACCGCCTGCCGAGAACAACGGGGGGAACGGGGGAACAACCGTTAATACGGAAGAAGCGGAATCCCTTTACGGGAAAAACTGCGTAAGCTGCCATGCTGTTGACCTCTCTGGCGGCGTTGGTCCCAACTTGCAGAAAATAGGCTCCAGAATGACCGTCGATCAGATCAATGCGCAAATCAGCAATGGTGGAAACGGGATGCCTGCTTACAAAGGGCAACTGAAGGATACTGAGATTGCAGCGCTCTCAGCGTGGCTGGCCGAGCACAAGTAGTGAGGGCAGAATGAATAGTATAGGTTTTGAGAAGGGGCAGCTGCGGCTGCTTCTTTTTTTGTTGTAAAGGGAGAAGCTGGGCAACAGTACAGCAACTGAAGCGGTTAAAATCTATGCTCTAACGATTATTGATGACGACACAATCCAAGAG
The DNA here is from genome assembly GCF_057221575.1 of Paenibacillus sp. Y660. Lineage (NCBI taxonomy): Bacteria > Bacillati > Bacillota > Bacilli > Caryophanales > Paenibacillaceae > Paenibacillus > Paenibacillus sp. Y660. Next base: position 130,133 of record NZ_JBXBBJ010000009.1, read on the forward strand.
GTAACCATCAAGTCGGTCGCTTTGATCGATAGTCTTTTTATATATTGTGGATTTATACGAGTAGGTTCTACAAAAGTTAGAACTGTTTGCAGCGCATGCGCTTCGTTATGATTAATGAAAATAGCGTAATAGCTGCAAAGGGTGGGGAACCAGCATGCTGGATCAAGCGGTAAGTCTCATGATTCGAAAGTTTTTTACGACCTATATCGTAACTGCTGTAGCTTCTTTTTTGATGGCCGTTTCAAGTGTCTTCGGGAAAGGCGAGTGGGAGCTTGCCCACAATAGCGGGAATGAGCTGATCGGATGGACGTTTATTTATATCATGTACATTGGAACTATTGTCCTTTTCTTCGGGAACGGAGTGTCGCTGGCTTTAGAGTGGGTTCGGGTAAAGGGAATAATCCCATACTCATTGATTATCGTTGTTTTGCACGGCATTTTTGGAATGGCGCTTGGTCTCCTCTTTCCTTATTGGTTGTTGGTCTTGTACGGCATGGCGACTGCATTAGGGTATGGGATTATCGACTGGTGGCTGAGAGTAAGGCCTCTAGGGTCAAAAGGAATGATCATTGTTGTTCTTTCTCCCGTGCTTCTGTATGGGGTGTCATGGGGAACGCTGCAGTCCCTTTCGCCGCCGTTGCCGCCTTTTACAATAGAGGAAGCCGTTGCATTTGCTACTGCTGGGGAAGGAACGTCAACAAGTATATTCCCTGATGAAATCGGGCGTTGGCAAGGAACGGTCGACGGTTATCAGGTCGTTAGAGAAACAAGCGCGAGAGAGATGGCCAATAACAAATATATTGTTACCTTTAGCGAAAGCTGGACCAAAGATGCGCAAACGAACTCGCGGTACCTGTCTTATCGAGTAGAACGCTCAGGAATGACCATTTACAAAAGAGAAGGGGAAGACCCTCCATATCTAAAGCGGACATAGATTTTTGAAGGAAAGTGTTTGAAGCCTCCTCTAATTATAGATTAGAGGTGATTTTATGTTTTCAAAAAAGAGGCATATCCGGATTGAAAATGAGGAATGGGTGACGGACGATGAGAATGCTCAGGTTTGTGTATTCGTAACTTTCCCTGATTCGTCGCAATGGCTTACGAATGTCTATACTTGAATATTTTGGTGCGGTTGAGACAATTCAGATTAAACAGTACCCCGAAGGTTTTTTTGAAAAGGCTTCAACAATCGATCAAGATCTTGTCTTACGTCAAGCGAGCACGCTGCTGCAAATGCTGGGGCATTCGAGCGATGAATTTAAGGAAATGGTCAAAGCGGACTTATTTGGCGAAACGGTAGAAGGGTTCGAGTATTTGAAGCTCTTGCCGATTCTGGAAGCTAAAAATATAAGAGCGGTAAAAGCGGATTTTGACGGACAAGAGATCAAGCGCATGTGGGAGCAAGCTTTTGCCGATGGATTAGTTGCTCTTGAGAAAGAAGCCATTTATATGGATCAGTTTTTATGGCATCTATTTAGCTATAAGAGAAAGCCGTGCTTAAGCGATGATGCGGCAGTTGAAGCATTTTGTAACGTTGAAAAGCAAGGCTGTTACGTCTTTTACCAGTATGGACATTCGTCAATCTATATCGAAAATGCGGCTGATTTGACCTCGGCAGATTTGGAAGGCGAGTCTGACATCTATATCGTGGACAAGTCGTTTCAATGGACCTATGTGCAGACGCATGAGTCACAGTGCGGGCCTTATTTTAGCTGCAAAAGTTAACCAATGGATGAGTCCACATTACTTTATGGAACCCTATACTCTCTAATTCTCATACCCCTTAATCCTCGGAATAGGCGGATAATTAGGCTCGCCGTAATGAATAGTGACGGTACCGTGAAAGCTTTGCGGAATTTGGTGGATAACCCACGGACGCTGTTGGAGATCAGATGTAATAAGGCTTGGGTTTCAAGCTCCAATAGACGCAAGTCCATGCCCCCGATAGATATTAAGCATAGGATTTAGTAAATGTATCTATAAGGTGGTGATTGATGGTGGATTTTTGCGAAAATCCAAAGAAAAGAAAGTTAAAACGAAAACCTTTGCACATTCGACGAGATTTAAATAAGCTGCGTAAAAAGGTATGCAGGCTTGAAGGGGAAGTTGAGGAGCTTGAAGAAACAGGAAGGCTTCGCGGACCACGTGGATATAGAGGGGCGCGCGGATATAGAGGACCCGAAGGCTCTCAAGGTATTCAAGGTCCACAAGGTCCACAAGGTCCACAAGGTCCACAAGGTCCACAAGGTCCACAAGGTCCACAAGGTCCACAAGGGCCAGTCGGGCCAGTCGGGCCGTCAGGTGAAGTCGGAGCAACGGGGGCAGTTGGACCTCAGGGTGCTGCCGGAGCAACGGGGGCAGCCGGACCGGAGGGTCCGATCGGGCCACAAGGACCTGCCGCAAATCAAGCGGTTAATCGTATATATGTAGCCAATTTCATTAGCAACAATGTTTCCGTGATTGATGGTGCAACAAATGTGGTGATTGCTACCATCCCTGTTGGGGTAAGTCCTGCGGGAGTAGATGTTAATCCATTAATTAATCGGATCTATGTAGCGAATCTGAGCAGCGATGAAGTATCCGTAATTGATGGAATAACGAATACGGTAATCGCTGCTGTTCCAGTCGGGAGTGGACCGAGCGCAGTGGCGGTGAATCCGGCTACCAATGCCATTTACACAGCAAATTTCAATAGTAATGCTGTTTCTGAGATTGAAGGCTTGACCGATACCGAGGTTGCGACCATTGTGCCTGTCGGGGGCCTCTCTCTTCCAACTGGTGTAGGAGTCAATCCAACCACCAATCGTATTTATGTTGCGAATTTTAATTTTGATATCGTTTCTGTCATAGATGGAGCAACGAATACGGTGATTACTAACATTCCAGTGGGGGTAAACCCATTTAGAGTAGGGGTCAATCCGGATACTAATCGTATTTATATTTCAAATTTTACAGGCAATTCGATATCAGTAATCGATGGTGCCAGCAATACGGTCATCGCTACCGTTCCTGTAGGAACTACACCAGGGGAAGTGGGAATTGATCGTGCTACGAATGCGATTTATGTACCAAATCGAGATACTAATAACGTATCGGTTATTAGTGGGCTTACAAATATCGTCATTGCTACAATCCCAGTAGGGAATAATCCGAATGGAGCAGGGGTCAATCCAATAACGAATCGTGTTTATGTAACCAATCAGGATGATAACAACATTTCTGTCATTGATGGAGCTACCAATACGGTAATTGCAAGCATTCCAGTTGGCGCTAGTCCATTTGCAATCGGAGTTAACCCATAGGCTGTTTTGAAGCGAAGGTAACAAGTTAGGAGCCTTTGTTAGGATTCATGATTTTACAACGGGCGGTGATGTAGATGAAAGAAGTTAGAACGAAAGAGAATCTAATGGAGCTGTTCTCAACTATGAGTAAAGAGAATGCTGTCTCCCAAGTCTTTATTCCGGGCATTGGGAAATTCACTATAGTACTGCAAGAGGTGGACGATCAGTCCTCTGAACCAGCTATTTTAGAGGAAGCAGTCAATGTAGGGCATGCCAAATCGATATCCGAATTAAAGAGGAATCCATTTATTTAAGAAGCGACAGTCTGAAACATGATTCTCATGTTCTAGACTGTCAATTTTATAAGACAAGCTTATATTTCCTTACGTTTAAAATAAAGCAGACCGGCTGCCAGAAATAAAACAAAGCTGCCCGTAATGGTGACCAGTATGTTGGTCAGCGGCAGGCTGACCCCATATGATCATGCCTGGGGTTGGCTGAGGCTGTAGCAACAAAGTTTGGTACGTTGTAGAAAGTGCAATAGAAACCTGACATGGCAGAGTATTTAAGGAGCTACGCTGCACTTTTGCAACCAAAATCGCCCCTAAAGCAGAAAATGGGCTAGTTAGCGTCCATTCTGTTGTAGTAACTGCAACGTAGCTGATGGGGTTCAGCTGGGAAGGGGTTTACGGTGCATTAACTGCAACGTAGCAAGGAGAGTAGAGTGTGGTGAGTGGTTAGTTTTTTGGAGCTGTAACGTAGCAAGGGGAGTTCAGAGTGGTGAGTGGTTAGTTTTTTGGAGCTGCAACGTAGCAAGGAGAGCAGGGTATGGTGAGAGGTTGTACCACCCAACCGACCGACCGTCGCAGCTATGTCCACTAAATAAAGAAGAGGCCTGGATAAAGCATCCAGGCCTCCTTTGTGTCAACTATTGTCTGCCGGTTCCTTCGCTGGCACTGGCTCACGAGGCTTTTTCGGTTTTTCCCATCGGAAAATCGAATTTAATCCTTTGAACACAAGCTTCGACTCCTTCGTCAGAAGCGGTCCTAGTATCGCAAGGATGAGCACATACAAGGCAGCGAACGGCTGAAGAAGCTCGAGCAAGCCGCCGGTCTTGCCTAGGTTCGCCATAATGATGGAGAACTCGCCGCGTGATACGATAGTCAGACCGATGTTTGCGGATGCCTTGGGCGACAAGCCGGCGCTTTTTCCCGCTAGCATGCCGGCGACGAAGTTGCCAAATAGCGTAATGCCAACAGCTCCAAGCGACAGCCATACCGCACCGCCAAGCGCGAACGGGTCGATCGTCAGACCGAAGCTGAAGAAGAATAGCGCTCCGAAGAAATCGCGGAAGGGTAGGATAAGATGCTCGATCCGCTTCATATGGATCGTCTCCGCCAGCACCAAGCCAACGAGCAGCGCTCCGATTGCCTCTGCCACGTGAATCGTTTCAGAGAAGCCTGCCACGAGGAACAGGAAGCCGAATACGAGCAGCAGAAACAGCTCATTCGAGCGAATATTGAAAATTTTGTTCAAGAGAGGGGCTGCTTTCCTGCCAATGATAAGGAAGAGCAGCATAAAGCCTAATGCGTACGATGCGGACAGCAGCACGCCGCCTAAGGATGACGAGTCGCTGAGCACAAGTCCGGAGAGGACGGATATATAAACAGCTAGGAAAATATCCTCAAACATAATGATTCCAAGAATCATCTCCGTCTCCGGGTTTGCTGTCCGCTTCAAATCGACGAGCACCTTCGCGACGATAGCGCTCGATGATATTGTTGTAATACCGGCAATGACCATCGTTTCCTCAACAGGGAAGTCGTTGATCCAGCCGAATAACAAGCCAAGTGAAAAGTTGATAAGGATATAGATGGTTCCGCCTATCGCAATAGAGCGACCCGATTTTATTAATCGACCCACAGAAAACTCCAGACCTAAATAGAACAGCAGGAACAGCACGCCGAGCCGTCCCATGAATTCGATTAGTTCTGCACTATGAATAAACCTAAAGTCCAATATGCCTACGTGAGGCGCATGAGGACCTACGGCCATGCCGATTAAAATATAAAACGGGATGACGGAAAACCGAATTTTTGCAGCTAACAGCCCGACTAAGGCGATGAGTATAACAGCAAGACCGATCTCCAGCACCATATGATCCATAATTAACGGCTCCCGTTTTGCAGCATAAGCTTAAGAAGCTTCAAATGCTGGCGTTCACCTGCGACGATGAGGGTCGTATCTGTCTTGAAAATATAGTCGGGGCCGGGATTAATATGCTTTGCTTCCTTCTCGACAGCAGCGATGATCGTCGCTCCGGTCGTTTGGCGGATATCGGCTTGGCCGATCGTCATGCCGATGCATGCGGCGTTTGGTTCGATTTTGTACCATTCAATCGTCAGGTCGTCAAGCGCCACCTCGATGGTCTCGAGCGCCTTCGGCTTGTAGGTCATGCCGCCAATGATGGCAGCGACTTGCCTTGCTTCTTCATCCTCAAGGGTAACCATGGAAATGCTATCATCTGGATCCTCGTAGTCAAAGTGGTACATCTCGCGGCGCCCGTCATCATGAATGATGATCACAAACTTATCGCCGCTTCTCGTCATAACTTGGTATTTACGCCCGATACCGGGCAGATCGGATTCTCTGATATTCATTGTATGTGCCTCCTCATTTGTGGTTAGTATACGAACCAAATGAGAGGATTAACCAACGAAATGGGATGTGAATTTAATTGGAGTCATAAGCAAATCACGCAATCGCTGCGGAACAGTCGTGCGAAGTGCGGACAGGCTCGCGGCTAGCCAGTGCATATGCATGAATGCATGCATATAGGCAGCCAGGAGTACGTTCTCGGGAAAAAAAACCTTCGTTGTGGTGTTCTGTTTCCCAACAATTGCCGTCGAGTATTTCGCTGACGCCGTCATTCGACTTGCGCCAGCAGTCAGCTCGAACGTATTGCCTGCTTGGTAGGCGAACAGCGCTGCAAGCAGCAGCGGAACAATAATAAGCAAATTCATCAAATGCTTGCGGCTGATTCTACCAAAATCATATACGCTATTGTTCATCTGTCCACCTCCAACAAGTTAGTTAATATAAGTATAACTTATAAATCGAAAATAACAAAGCCGATTCCATATATTAGTTAGGCAAAAAAATGAACATTATCCTTCAATCCCACCTGAATTGACGATATAAGCTGATGCGTTATAGAATGAGGGAACGAATGGATGAACGATATGTATGCAAAAAGAGAGAAAGAAGGTTGAGATGGATGGGAGTATCAGTAAAACAACTGTCGTCGCTGGTGCAGTCGCTTGGACTCAAGCAGCATGTGGAAGGCGGATGGTACAAGGAAATTTGGAAGGCTGGATTTGAAATACCGCAGGAGGTGCTCGGTGCTCCCTATTCAGGGCCTCGCTTTGCGGCATCGTCTATATACTTCCTGCTGCATCCCGACGAGTTTTCCGATTGGCACACTGTTTATTCGGACGAGCTGTGGATGTGGCATGCCGGCAGCCCTTTGATGCTGACGCTTGGCGGAACGCAAGAGTCGCCGGAGACAAGGAAAGAAATCATTGTTGGGCCAGATGTGCTGGCGGGTCATCACCCGCAGGCGCTCGTGCCGGCGAATGAATGGCAAATGTCTCGTCCGCTTGGCGATGAGCCGGTGCTCGTTTCCTGCGTCGTGGCGCCAGGCTTTCACTATGATGATTTTAAGCTTATCCAACGGTAATCAGCACTCTTATTCATAAGAACATAGAAAGAGCCATTCGAGAAGGGGGAACATCCCTTGCCGGATGGCTCTTATTGTATTTAAGAGGCTTCTTCGTCAGCTCTTTCCTTCCCGCGAATCGATTCAATGAAGAGCTGCGCGAGCTTAGGATCCCATTGGGTGCCTTTGCCTTCTTCTATAATCGAGATAGCTCGCTCAAAGGTCATGCCCTTGCGGTATGGTCTATCCGAGGTCATCGCATCGAAGGCATCTGCAATGGCGATCGCGCGGCCAAACAGCGGGATATCGTTGCCAGCCAGCCCGTCGGGATAACCTTTGCCGTCGTAACGCTCATGATGCGAGCGAACGCCTGGCAGCAGGTCAGCCATCGCATCAGCCGGCTCGATCTGCTTCAAAATATTTTCGCCGAGGACGGGGTGCAGCTTGATTTGATCAAATTCCTCGTCAGTTAGACGGCCCTCTTTAAGCAGCACAGCATCGCGTACGCCGATTTTTCCGATATCATGGAGCAGCGCTGTTTTGTGAAGAAGATCGATATCGTTCTCGGACCACCCGCCCAATCTGCCGATTTGAACGGAAAATTGGGCTACCCGAGTCGAGTGGCCGGCCGTATAGGTATCACGAGCGTCGAGCGCCGCTGCCAGCGTCATGAAATAGCTTTGAAGGAGCTGGTTATTGCGCTGCTCGCGCTCCTTCAGCCCATTTACCATATGATTGAAGCCCGCAACAAGCTTGGAAAACTCGTCGGAGTAAATGTCTGCCGCGCTCGAATCGAAATTGCCGGCTTGCACGCTGCTCATGCCTTCTTGAATGGTATGGATAGGATCTTCAATGTTGCGTGATAGGAGTGATGCCCCAAGCAGGGAGTAGAGGACTCCGATGATGAGAATAATGACAGCCCACTGCCAATACGCAGAAGTGGCATCACCTTGGATATGATCGAGCCTGATTTGCGAGGCAAGCCCGAACAGCAATAAAGGCAGTGTTCCGATAAGAAAGGCGCTTAGGCGGAACTTCGTGCGGATGGATACGAGAACTCGGCCGCCTAACGTAATATCCTGTTTGTATAATTGCTTATGCTTATCTCGAATAAATGCAACGACAGGCCGAATCGCTTTGGATGTCAAAAAAAATTCAATCATCGCATGCATACTGGCGATCATGAAAGCTACTGCGGAAGCGATTCCGATGTAAGAGTAGGGGAGATTTAAATAACCTGACTTTATGAGCATGTATGCCATAATAACGGCTGGCACCAGCAAGCCGAGAAAATGCGGGCCGAAGGTACGCCTAACCGATAGGGTCGGAAATTGATGCGTTTGAAGATAGGCGGTTTTGAGCTGCTCTGACGTGGGCTGCCCGTTTTTGAAGATGGCCTGAATCGGCCGGAGATGACGATAGAAGACAAATAGCTCACAAGCGAACATAATGAGAAGGGAAATCATCATAATGGCGCCTAACAGAATACGTTCCTTGGATGGGATCGTAAGGGTAGAAAATACAACGATACCGCCTACTCCAAGAACAGCGACTGTCGAGCCGAAGATATAATTACGAAGGAGCTGAGAGAGGAAGGCGGTATACACGCGGCCTCCGCTTTGTTCGCGCTCGCTTAGTAAATGCATAAGATGTGACCTCTTTTCTCGAAATGTCTATTAGACTAGTACACAGTACCTACAGTATAAATCGGCATTTTAAAAATGTATATTAAATATAATGAATAAAAACTGCGCGTAAATATGGTGAACATGAGAGGAAAACAAAAGGTGAAGGAAACGCTTTGGACCAAACCATTTATTTTGCTGATTTTGTCTAATTTATTTTTATTTTTAGCGCTCGAGATGCTGCTGCCGACGCTTCCGATGTTTGCGGCGAATAAGGGCGGAACGGATGCGCAGATCGGACTTATTATCGGCCTATTCACGTTCTCAGCGGTATTATTGCGACCCTTTGTCGGCATGGCTTCTGATAAATTCGGCAAAAAGCTGCTGCTGCTTGTCGGCGTAGCGATCTGCTTAATCGGAACAGCCAGCTACTACGCCGCAGTGACCATAACGATGATGCTCATGCTTCGTATCGTGCATGGGGTTGGCTTCGGCATTTCGACGACCTTGTACGGTACGGTCGCCTCCGACATTATTCCAGCCACTCGCAGAGGCGAGGGGATGGGCTTCTTCGGCACGGGCAACGCGGTAGCGATATCGCTAGGGCCCTTTCTTGGGATTTGGCTAATGGAGGAGTTTGGCTTCTCCGTCTTGTTCATTGTCGGAGCGTGCATTCTGCTTATCGCAATCATCTGTACCGCCTTCGTAAAGGGGGATTCGCGAGAGGAACGGGCACAAGCGCAAGTAGCATCAGCAGCAAACACAAGCTTCATGCTTCGGTTCGTGGAGCCGAAGGCGTTGATGCCGTCTTTGCTCGGGATGCTTGTTGGCTTATCCCTTGGAGGGATTATCAGCTTTATTACGTTGTTCGGCAAAGAAGCGGGCGTGGAAAATATCGGCTTCTTCTTTCTTGTGCTTGCGATTAGCGAATTTCTGATCCGATTTGTGAGCGGAAAAATATTTGATACGAAAGGACGGATCTGGGTGCTGTTCCCAGCGGCTATTTTTTGCATAGTGGGATGCGTCATTCTCTTTTTTACAAAATCAACGGGGCTTCTGCTGCTTGCAGCGGTTTTTTACGGAGCGGGCTTTGGGGCGATTTTTCCTGGCTTGCAGGCTTGGGTAATCGACAGAGTGGAGCCGCAGCGCAGAGGGGTGGCGACGGCTACGTTCTACAATGCCTTCGATATTGGCATCGGCAGCGGTGCGATGCTGCTCGGTTTGGTCGCAACATGGTCGAACTATGCAACGATGTATTTGGTGTCCAGCGTGTTCTTCCTTATTTACTTGGCCGTGTACTTCTTGTACGAGAGGCGGCTGAAGCGGGAGCATCAGATAACGAAAGGAATGCGATCGTAGCGCTGCGAGGCAGCGTCTACGATCGCATCCATTATTGGGAGATGTATCGATTTTTTCCTTCGCGCTTCGCCTGATAAAGCGCACTGTCCGCATGGGTGAACAGCTCGTTCTGCGTAAAGGAGCAATCGGGCTTCCAGGTTGCAGAGCCGATGCTGATCGTGACATAAGGATTGCAGGCCTCCTCGGAATGAGGGATTTGCAGCTTCCGAACCGCTTCGAGCAGCCGCTGCGCGATTGTAGCGGCACGCTCCTTGCTCGTTTGCGGCAAAATAACGCCAAATTCCTCGCCTCCGTAACGGGCGACAATATCGAGCGGGCGCTTCAGTGCGCTGCGCATGGCAGAGGCGATCTGTCTGAGGCATTCGTCGCCTTTCTGATGCCCGAACGTATCATTATAGGCTTTGAAATTGTCGATATCGCCCAGCATCAGCGTAATCGGCATATGGTGGCGCTGCGCATCCTCCCACTCGTTATTCCACGATTCATCGAATGTTCGCCTGTTGGCGATATTCGTCAGCTCATCGATGTGAGAAAGAGCATGCAAAATTTGATACTGCTCCAGCATCTTCAGTTCGATCTCTTTGCGAGGCGTAATATCTCTGGATACCGAAACCAGCGTTTGCGTGCGGTCGCCATCGTGAAAGACGACGCGAGATGTAGATTCAAACCACCGATAGGTGCCATCCTTGCGTTTCATTCGGTAAGTAATGGCGCTGTCGTCAAAGTTTTTGTAAATTAGCTCTTGGTTGTCGAGCATCCGCTGCTTGTCGTCAGGATGGTACATGTGAAAGGGCGATTGCCCGATCAACTCATCGTCTCGGTAGCCGAGCAGACTGTAGCAAGCAGGAGAGACGTAAGTAAATAAGCCGTTCCGGTTATGCTTGGAAATCATATCGCTTGAGTTTTCGGCAAGCAGACGGAAGCTCTTCTCGCTTTCCTGCAGCTGGTCGGCTGTCCGCTTGCGCTCTGTAATTTGGCGAAAATGAACGGAGAGGCCGAATTCGTATGGATATACATTCGCTTCAAACCATTGGTTCAGCTTCGGAACAAACTGCTCGTACAGCCTCTGCTGTTTGTTTTCCATAGCAAGCTTAAACTCGTGCTGACTGTTTGAACCAACTAACCACGGGAACACTTCCCAGATGTTATGGCCGATCAGCTCCTGCTCGCTTCGTCTAAACAGCTTCTGAGCGGCTTCGTTCGTATAAATAAACCGGTACTGCTCATCAAGCGAGAAGAAGGCATCCAAGATGCTCTCCAAAATGTTGGAGATGCGCTGCGTCAGCTGCTCTACTTCTGATATCGCTTTCTCTTTTTCGGATATGTCCATCATCTGAGATATAAAGTGGCGAGGATTGCCCTCCTGGTCGTATACAAGCGATACGGATAATATCACAGGTACAATTTCGCCGGTTTTTTTGAAATATCTCTTTTGCATTTGATATGTATCTATTTCGCCGTCCAAAAGCTGCTTCACATAGCTGTTATCCTGCTCCAGATCATCTGGATGGGTAATATGGGCATAGTTTACGGTGCTAAGCTCATTTTCCTCGTAACCAAGCATCGTTTGAGCGGAAGGGTTAATCACCATAATGCTGCCGTCTAAATCAACTAAAGCCATACCGATTGGGGCGTAATGGAATGCGCTGCGGAATAAATCGGCTTCGCGATTCGGTTTTGAGATCAAGGTCAAGCTTCGCACCTCTTCTGCTGTCCATACTGGATAAGAATGTTAGTATATATTAAAGAATAGAACACAATAATTCGTTTGTCCACAGCTCTTAAGCATTAATATTTAAGCAGCGCTGCAAAAAACAGCTGCCCATAAGCCAGCTGTTTCCAGCCAGTCCAACAATTGATGCCATTACTCGTGCCATGCGCCTTTGCCAGCATATTATTGTTGTTTTTTTGGAAGCTACGTATAATGAAACATAACATGCGTATCTCGTTCTTCTATTTGGATAGGATAAGCTAGTGACGATGCGCTTTGGCGGCGCGTTGCCAGAAGTTGGAATAGTATGAGATGAATCGGAGGAATAAATAATGAGTAGCGCCACTAATTACACGCCTGCTGAAGTAGCGGCGATGATCGATCATACAATTCTAAAGGCGGATGCGACGAAGGAAGAAATTTTGCAAATATGCCGCGAGGCTAAGCAATATCAATTTGCAACGGTGTGCGTGAACGCGGGCTGGGTAGCAGCTGCTGCTGAAGAGCTGAAGGGCTCGGGCGTTGGCATTACTACGGTCGTTGGTTTTCCGCTTGGGGCAACTACGACGGCCTCCAAGGCTGCGGAAGCGAAGTTTGCGATCGAAGATGGGGCGACTGAGGTAGACATGGTGCTGAACATCGGGCTGCTGAAATCAGGCGATCTTGCAGGCGTGCAGCGTGACGTGGAAGGTGTAGCTGCTGCCGTTAAAGGAAAAGCATTGCTTAAAGTCATTCTTGAGACTGGACTTCTGACAGACGAAGAGAAGGTTGCGGCAAGTCAACTATGCAAAAAAGCAGGTGCTGACTTCGTGAAGACGTCGACGGGCTTCGGCAAGGGCGGGGCTACGGTAGAGGATATCGCACTTATGCGCCGCACCGTTGGTCCTGACCTCGGCGTGAAGGCATCGGGCGGCATACGCGACCGTGAAACCGCGCTGCAAATGTTCGCGGCTGGCGCAACGCGCATTGGCGCAAGCTCCGGCATCGCCATCGTCACAGGCGGTAAGGGCGAAGGCTATTAATATTCAGCAGCAATTTAATCGTTAAGAAGCTGTCAGAGTAAAGAAATAAAGGAAGCCTTGTTTACCGTGAGACGATTCTCATGGTGAGCAAGGCTTCCTGTTTTTTTGGAGAGGACCGTGTTTAACGCTCGCAGCTTATCGTAAGGTTAGCATGCAGCTCTTCGCCTGCATTCAGCTGCACAAGCTCCTCTTGGCGATTAAGCTCCCCGTTCATAGCCATCCACGGCTCAACGCACACGAATGGACGATCCTTCACTGACCATAGCACCATGTATTTGAAGATGTCATCGTAAGTCAGGCGAACACGTGCGCCCTGAAGGGCAAGGAAGGAAATTTCACTTTTCTTGGGATCAAGCAAGGTTACGGACTCTACAAGTCCTTCCAAATCCAGAACGCCTTCGAATGGCTTCTCGATATTATCGTTGTAATCGAGGTAACGAGTCGCATCGATGTTGTCATAGGCGATCTTCTTATCCGAATCAATGGCAAAGTAAGGGTGGAAGCCTGCATAGAAAGGCATTGCAGCCGCTTTGCTCAAATTGCGGTAGTGCTGACGCGTATGCAGTTCGCCGTCCTTCAGCTCATAAGTGAACAGCAGCTCGAAGTCAAAAGGGTAGGAGCGAAGCGTCTCCTCATTGCTTTGCAAGCGAATCGTAATCGAAGCCTCGTCCTCGGCTTTGGTGCCGACAACCTCCCACACAGCCGTGCGGGCTACCCCATGGTTAGCCATTTTGTACGATTGCCCGTTCCATTCATAAGCTTGTCTTTCAAGCTGGCCGCAGATCGGGAACAAGATGGGATTGCCGCCCCGGATGTTCGCGGTTGGATTCTCGAAGGTCGACTTGTCCAGATAAAAGAGTTCGAGTCCGTGCAGCTGGCAGCCAATCACGATACCGCCTCGCTCCGGACATACAAGCACACGTGAATCGGTGCTTTTCTCCGTTAATTCATATAACGTAAACGTATCCTTATAGCTGCGTACTTCGTAGTTGCTCACTTAAATTCCCTCCAATTAATAGATGAATGACATATTGTTCCCATCATATCATATTCGCTATGCACGATCTCGTATAACTTGCACATGATGATCACAGCGCAGCCTATAGTGTCATATCTCCATCCCCGTCATCAGCCGGCTCATCTTCCGCAAATACGACGCTGGATTCAAAATGGTCGTATCTAGTAAAACAATCATCTATTCCTCATTTAAGAGATTCGCATACAATAGATTAACTTCAGAAAGCAGCGGGCTATATCGATCGAGCAGAGCAGGCAGTTCATAGGACGACAGCAACAAATGACATCCTCCTGCTTTTTTACTGAAGCCAAAGCCATCCCTAGCTCCTCCCTCCGGGCGAAGGGTGGCTTTTTTTTATATTGCGGCAAAAAAAAGGGACAGCGTCCCGCAGGCCATAAAGCTCCTGCGAGGCACTGCCCCTATATTCCATGTCACCTTATTTAGCTTTTGGTGCTTCAGTCGCAGCAGGGTCCGTAGTTGCTTCCGGAGTCAGCGTGTTTGTGATTTTCGCTTTTGTACGAATTTCACTCATCCAAGCCTCGGAAAGCTCATTTACTTCTGTTGCAACAAGCTGCTTCTTGATTTCTTTCTTCTTCTCTTCGAAGGTTGGTACAACAGCGGCTTTCTCAGCTGTTTTCTTAATGATGTGGAAGCCGTGCTCGGATTGAACAACTCCGCTAATTTCATTAACCTTTAGTGCGAAAGCAGCCTCTTCAAACTCAGGCACCATAGCGCCTCTGCCAAAGAAGCCAAGGTCGCCGCCATTATCCTTTGAGCCTGGGTCGGTTGATTTCTCCTTCGCAATAGCTGCGAAGTCTCCGCCTTGCTTAAGCTCGGCAAGAATCGCGTCTGCTTCTTCTTTGGTGGCTACCAAAATATGCGATGCTTGAATCTGCTCAGGCGTGCCGAGTTGACCCTTGTTCGCATCATAGAATTGCTGCATCTCTTCAGCTGTAACGTCCGTTTGTGGCTCCAAAATTTTGCGGATCGTCAGATTGATCTTTGTATCCTTCTTCAAGCTGTCAAGCGTCATGTTATACTGAGCAAGCGCGGAGTTGAACTGCTCATCCGTTCCAAAGGTCTTCTTAATGAGCGCGATTTCGGCATCAATGTCTGCATCTGTAACCGTAATGCTTTTCGCTTTGGCCTCTTGCTGAATGAGCTCTTGCGTAATGATGTTCTCAAGCGTAGCAGGACCGCCTGCTTTAACTAGCTCATCGTAAAGCTGGTCTTTGCTTATATCTGTGCCGTTGACGGTAGCCACGGCTTCATTGCTAGGTCCGAATGGCGGCTTAATTAATACGACGATGAGCAAAATGACCAGAACAGCCGAGATGATCATCCATGCTTTTCCGCCTCCGCCTTTTGGCGCTTGATGAGCGCTCTCTGCTCCTAAAGCTGCAGTGTGAATATCGTCGTTTGATGCTTCTGGCAGATCTCCGTCGGATTCTTTAAGAAGCTCCTCTTCGATGGCTGCATCTTGATTTGAAAGCTTGTCCTGCTTTTCGGTTTCTTCGAACGTATAACGTTCTTCTTTCGCGTCCAATTCTTTTTCTGGCTCTTTGTTGGACTGCGAGTCCTTGTTAGTCATTAAATAAACTCCCTTCGTATTTGCCTGTCTTTCAATACTATAACAAAACATGCATGAAAAAACCTTAATCTAACATAAAAATATAGTTTGCTGAAATTGTCGATACCTAATTGCTTGTATAAAAAATGATCGATGCGTTTTTTTAAGCTAACGAATGGCTGGAAATGGAAATCCTCACATTTCAGCATAAACTTCACTGTTTAAAGGAAGCTTGCGGGATGATATGATAGTGACAGAGCAGATTCCAACATTATCCTACAAATTTCGCGTTAGGATAAGGCTGATAATTGCTTTTCACATGACTTGGAAATCGTTAAAAGCCTTAGCGGCTTATTCATAAGTATAGCAATTATGAGAGATGGTAGGAGGAATAAGCTTGAGCAAAAATGCTGTAGTTTTCATACGTTTGTCAATATCCATGCTTATCCCTTTGGCAGGCTATTTGGTACTTCGTGGTTCTGAGCTGGATAAAAGCATTAATGCGCCTCAGGAACATTTTTATATTGTCAGTTTCGTATCTGCTCTCTCGCTGGCATTAGCGATTGCGGTCGGTTTCGTCGCTATCCAGCTTCGCAATATTAAGATTAGTTTTTTATCATTATCTTATGTATCTCTTACGACGATGTTTGTTCTGCATGGCTTATCCACGCCAGGGTTTCTTCTGCATCATACGAATATCGCAGGCAATGCTGCCCAGCTTAGCGTTATGCTGGCTGTTGTATGGCTATGGATGTCTTCGGTTTCCGTGGACCGGCCTCTGATCAAATGGTTCGCATACTGGCAGAGATTGCTGCTCCCGGTGTGGACGCTGCTGCTGCTCGTTTTCTGTGCAGCGCTTTGGCTGAATCCCGAAATCACTTTATATTTTCATCTGGGAGAGCTTCCGATGAAATGGTCTGTCAGTATTTTCATTATCGCCTTGAACAGCTGGACGATATACCGTTATTTGAATACCTATTTATCCTCCCGTTTTCCTCTGCAGCTGGCAATCGTCTATAGCTCAGGCTGGATGATTATCGCCCAGATCATCGTTGTTAGCAGTAATATCTGGGATATGAGCTGGTGGCTGTACCATTTCCTGCTGCTTGCCTCCGTGATCGTTATGGTCATGGGCATTATCAATCAATATGTCAGCTCCAAATCGATCACCTCTTCCGTCAAGCTGATGTTTCGCGCCAATCCGCGCGATTGGATCAATACCTATATGTCAACCAGTGTGCGTGAGCTAGTCATGACTACGGAGGCGCGGGACTCGTATACAGCGGGGCATAATTATCGGGTTGCCTTATATGCGCTGAAGCTTGGCGAGGAGCTGGCGCTTACTTCTGCTGATCTGAGAGCGATTGCTCAAGGCGGACTTGTTCACGACGTCGGCAAGCTGCGCATTCCGGATACGATTCTGAATAAGCCAGGCAAGCTTACCCCCGAAGAGCGTCTAGTCATTGAGGTGCACCCCGTTTCGGGTTATGATCTGTGCAAACGGCTAGGCTTTATGCCGGAGGAGCTATCGGTCATACGCTCGCATCATGAGAAATGGGATGGCAGCGGCTACCCGGACCAGCTCACGGGAGAACAGATTCCGCTTCTTGCGAGAGTAGCCGCCGTGGCGGATGTTTATGACGCGTTGACCTCTTCGCGCTCCTATCGGAAAGCAATGTCGCATGAGGATGCCATGGCAATTATCGTGAAGGAAAGCGGGCATCACTTTGACCCGCTTTGCGTCCATGCATGGGTGCGGCTAGTGAGCGAGCAGCCGGGATTTTTCGAGGAAACGGTGCGAAACAGTCCGCACCTCAAGCTGGACAAAAAAAATACGAGATAGAGAGTGAGAGAGTTCCCTTTGTCCATATACAGTTGTACAATAGACGGGGAGCCTTGGATTTATTCCATATGAGAAGAGGTTTACCAATAACTGGTTAGGGGATATCGAACATGACGTATTTAGCGGCAAATAATCGGTATGAGGGAATGAAATATAATCGCGTCGGACGCAGCGGCTTGAAGCTGCCGGCTATTTCCCTAGGGCTATGGCATAATTTCGGCGGCGTTGACCGTCTTGAGAATGGGCGAGCTATGGTGCACCGTGCATTCGACCTAGGCATTACTCATTTCGACCTTGCTAACAACTATGGGCCGCCTCCAGGCTCGGCTGAAGAAACATTTGGCCAAATTCTAAAGCAAGATCTCACTGCTTATCGTGATGAGCTTATCATCTCGACCAAAGCAGGCTACCATATGTGGGAAGGGCCATACGGTGACTGGGGCTCTCGCAAATATTTGATTTCAAGCCTGGATCAGAGCTTGAAGCGGATGAATCTGGATTACGTCGATATTTTTTATCATCACCGTCCAGATCCGAATACGCCGCTTGAAGAGACGATGGGCGCGCTCGATCATATCGTACGACAAGGCAAGGCGCTGTATGTCGGCGTTTCAAACTATAACGCGGAGCAAACGGCTCGTGCGGCAGCTATTTTGAAAGACCTTGGCACACCTTTCCTTATCCACCAGCCATCCTATTCGATGTTTAATCGCTGGATCGAAGATGGTCTGCAGGACGTGCTGGAGCAGGAAGGCATTGGCTCTATCGTATTCTCTCCGCTTGCAGGCGGCTTGCTTACTAACCGTTATTTGAACGGTGTCCCTGCCGATTCGCGCGCGGGAGGACCAAGCGTATTCCTGAAGGCTGATCAAATTACAGATACCAAGCTGAATAAGGTTAAGCTGCTCAATGAGCTTGCTCAGGGGCGTGGACAATCGCTCGCCCAGATGTCGCTTGCATGGGTACTTAGAGGCGGAAAAGTAACCTCTGCTTTGATCGGCGCAAGCCGTGTAGAGCAAGTAGATGACAATGTTGCAGCGCTCAGCCGACTGGATTTCAGCGACGACGAGCTTAGCCGCATTGAATCGATACTAGCAGCCGAGTAATAGTATAATCACTTCTAGCAAAATGATTGAAGATCAAATAAGTTAAACGCTAGAGCAGCAGACCGCAGTCATGCGGAATGCTGGCTCTAGCGTTTTTTTATTCTCCTAGCGGTCGTTAAAGAGGTATAATAGTGTCAAAGTTCGACAGTTTCGGCTAAGTTAAGGAGCAGCGGGAGGAGAAAGCGGCTTGAAAAAAGTGTCGTTACGAACTAAAGGGTTGTTTTTGATTGTTCTCATTTCTTTTATCCCGCTGTTGATTGCCGGGGTGGGCAACTATTCCGCCGTGAAGGAAGCGATGCTTCAATCGGAGATTGAGAAGACTAGCAGCCGGCTAAGCAACCGCGCAAATGTATTGGCGTCATGGATGGCCATTCGCAAGGCAGAGGTTGTCGTGATGAGCCGCACGGAAGTCGTGCAATTCGGTACGGATGAAGAGCGGCTTAATTATTTTGGGCGTGAGCTCATTCGCGGCGGCTTCATTTATCAAGCGATCGGGTTTATTGATGAGAATGGACTCGGCTTGCATAGCGATGGAGGAAGGCAGGATATGAGCGGCGAGTCCTTCTTCCAAGAGGCTATCAAAGGTCAGGTGGTCATTACAGATCCTATAACGCCATCGTTTTCCGAAATGAGGCAATCGCTTATCGTTGTACCCGTATATGGGGTCATGAATGAAATCAAAGGGGTTGTGTATGCTTCTTTCGTATTCTCGACCTTGCGGCCATTCCTTGCGTTTGCAGACGAGAACTCGATTATACGTTTGTTTAATGATCGAGGAGGCATTCTATACCACTCGGATCAAGGCGCTCAGCTGCGTCCAAGCTTGTTCAATAAGCAATCCCCGCTTTATCCGATTGTAAACAAGGTTCTGGAAACGCAAGAGGGGATGACAGAGTTAAGTATTGAAGGCAAGGAATATGCCGTCTTCCACACGAAGGTAAGCGATACACCGTGGCGCTTTGCGCTGCAAGAGCCGATGTCGAAGCTGCAAGAGAAGATGAAGCCGATCTTTTGGCGTATTTTTACGACAATCGCCGTTTCGGAGATCATTATTGTTATCTTTTTCTATCTCTATTTCGAGCGTATTGTGAAGCGATTGGAGCGCATTCTAGGCGTTACGGAGCAGGCTGCTGCCGGGAGATTCGAGGCCGAGCATCTTGAGATTGAGCCGCATGATGAGATTGGCCAGCTCGGCCATTCCGTCAACGGCATGATGGAGCATCTGCAAGAGATGTTCGACCGGCTTGAGGCCATTATCAACCAGAACCAGTATGCCTTCATCGTTCTTGACGATCAATATAAGGTTTCCTATTTGAACAAAACGGCTGAGGAGATGCTTGGCTATAAAAGCGAGGAGCTGGCCGGGATTGCTACGCCGCTATTGTTCATAGATTTGGACGAGGTTCGCTTGGAAGCCGAGAAGCTCTCATTAGAGCTTGGCAGAGAGGTTAAGCCTGGCATTGATCTATTTAAGGAGCTTCGCAAACAGAGCTTCTCCTATGAGCGGGAATGGACCTTTATACATAAAGACGGTACGCGAATTCCAACGCTGCTTAGCTCGAATGGCCTGCGTGACCGCAATGGGCGTTTCTCGGGAGTCGTCGGCATGGTTCTGGATATTTCAGATCGCAAACAGATGGAGAAAACACGCAATCGCTTGCTCGACATTGTGGAATCAGCGAAGGATTTGATCGCCTCAGTCAACTCCGACGGCAAGGTCGTTTACATGAACCGCGCCGGCAGGGAGATGTTAGGCTTGCAAAGCGTTGTAGATGGCGAATATACCGTCAAACAGCATTCCCAGCCGGATATGTATGCGGAGCTTGTGAATGGAGCTATTTTAGCCAAAGAATTCGGGTACTGGGAAAGCGGAGCACAGCTGCTGAAGAGCAGCGGCGAGCCGCTTCATGTGTCGATGGTCGTCGTCGCTCATCAGAATGAAGATACGGGAGAGTTGTTTTTCTCATGCATCGCCCGTGATATTTCCGAGCAGAAGATCGTGCAGGAGGAGCTTGTGCGCGCAACGCTGGAGGCGGAGGAGGCGAATCAGGCAAAAAGCAGGTTCCTTGCACTGATGAGCCATGAGATTCGGACCCCGCTCAACGGGATTATTGGTTTGGCGCAGTTAATGCGCAAGACAGGGCTTTCCGCGTCGCAGAAGGATTATATGGATAAGATGAATACATCCTCTGAGACGCTTCTGCGCATTATCAATGATATTTTGGACTTCTCCAAAATTGAGGCAGGCAAGGTTGATATTGAACGATTGCCGTTCCAGCCGGATGAGCTCATGCACCGCATAACCGACCAGTTAAGCATTTTTATGGGGGGCAAGGAGCAATTCGAATTTATTGTCGATATGCCTGAGCATATGCCCCAGACGGTTATTGGGGATGCGCTGCGGCTTGAGCAGGTTCTTCTCAACCTGTGCATGAATGCCATCAAATTTACGAACCGAGGACGCGTGAAGCTGCAGCTGGAGCTTGTGGAGGAGTCGGATAACGTCGTGAGCATACGCTTCATCATCTCGGATACGGGCATTGGGATGAGCGCAGGACAGGTGGATAGGCTATTTAAACCCTTTACGCAGGCGGACGGGTCAACGACCCGGAAGTTTGGCGGCACGGGTCTTGGGCTGGTCATTTCAAAATCGTTGGTTGAATTGATGGGAGGCAGGCTGGAGGTTTCAAGCGAGGCTTATGTAGGCAGTCGGTTTTTCTTCACCCTTCCCTTCACCGTCCTTCACAAGTACAAGGAGCAGATCAGCCTGGTTCGGCAGGATTTGAAGGAGCAGCTTGTATGGATCGTTGAGGATGACGACGAGATGCGAGAGCATTGGAGTGAGATAATCGAGTCTATAGGCTTAACGCCTCTGCCGTTCCATTCGTGGAAGATGGCACGGGATCGCCTTCGCCGCATCGGAGAGGGTGCATTGCCGAAGCTCATTGTGCTGGATATGGAAATGCCCGATATGTACGGCGCGGAAACCTGGCTTGAGTTCCACTGCGACGCGGAGGCGGCAGGCGTCAAGACGATTGCGATGACGACCTCTTACGGTCGTGATGAGATGATGCAGCTGCCAGCAGAGCAAAGGCCGGTCATGCTGCTTATCAAGCCGATCATGCGAAGGGGCATGCTGCGTGCGATCGAAAGCGTCCTTGAGCAGAAGGGCATAAGCGCAAGCGAACAGGAAAGTGCGCCTCCCGTTGTGGAGATGCGGGAGAACGGTGTGAATACGCGCATTCTGCTAGCGGAGGACAATAAGATCAATCAGCTGGTCGCGATTGAAATATTGAAGGAGCAGGGTTACGAGTTGGGCTTAGCGGAGACCGGCGAGGAGGTTCTTCAAAAGCTAGCAGAAGAAAGCTGGGATCTCATATTGATGGATATTCATATGCCGATCATGGATGGCTCAGAGGCGGTTCGACTAATTCGCACCCAACCGATATATGATGATATTCCCATTATCGCAGTAACGGCAAATGTGCTTCGCAATGATCACGATCGGTATTTAAAGCTTGGCATGAATGATGTGGTGACAAAGCCGATCTCATCCGAGCGGCTGCATACGGTTATCACTTATTGGCTGAAGCAGGGCAGTGAGCAAATAGCGAAGTCAAAGGCCAAGCAAGAGCCGCTTGCAAAGGCAAATCGTTCCCCTGAATTAGACGCTGCAGCGGGCAGCGCTTTGCCGGACATAGCCGGAATGGATATGGCTGGCGCTCTGGCGAGAGTAAATGGGAAGCTGCCGATACTGCTGCATATGATGGAGCAGTTTATGCTCGATTACGATTCATTTGCCGATAAGCTGCGTATCGCGGTCAAGCAATCTGAGCTAACCGCAGTCAAACGAATGGCGCACACCCTGAAGGGAGCAGCCGGATATTTGTCTGCTTTTGAATTGTTGGAAGCGGTATGCGAGGCGGAGCGCATCGTTAAGCAGCCGCAGCTTGAGACAGAAAGCCTTCATGCCGCTATTGACCAGGTGGAAGAGAAGCTGAAGCAGCTAATGGACGGGCTTCGATATGCCAAAGAAGTATTCGACAATAAACACTAACAATTTTCTAACAAGTTGTTGTTCCTTTAATATCGGTATTGTATAGTAGAGATACGTTAAATATTTGACAGAAATCTTCTATCCTCAAAAAGGGTGACGACAATGTATAAAGTTTTAGTTATTGAAGATGACGTCATGATGAGTGATATGCTGTCTATGTATTTATCAGAAGAAGGCTATTCCGTCATGCAAGCCTACAGAGCGGACGAAGGGTTGAAGCTCACGTCAGAGTTTGTTCCTGACTTGGTGCTTCTTGATTTAATTCTGCCCGATTTGGACGGTATGGAGGTTTGTACACGCATAAGAAAGCACTCTAACGTGCCGATTATGATTCTATCCTTGAAGAGTGAAGTGTCTGAGAGGGTCCAGGCGTTGAAGGCTGGAGCGGATGACTACATGTGCAAGCCATTTAGCATGCACGAGATGACGGCTCGGGTAGAAGCATTGATTCGACGTTCGAATACGATGCAGGCTGAAACGAAGCAGCAGGCTGCTGCAGCGCTAGAAGCGATAGATGATCGTGAGCCGATCCAGCTTGATTTTGAAAGACGCCTATTGCTTGTTCGTGGTCAACTCGTTGAAACGACCTTCTCGGAATACGAGCTGATGAAGCTATTTCTAGCTTACCCAGGCAAGGTGTTCAGCAGGGAAGAACTTATAAATATGATTCGCGGCTTTGACTCCTTTGTGACGGACCGTGCCATCGACGTTCATATCGTCAATCTCCGCAAGAAGATCGAACAAAACCCGAAGGAGCCAAGGCTGATCCGGACGGTTTGGGGATTTGGCTATAAGTATACGGCCGAGCTTACAAGCAGCATTAGCCAAAGCTAAACGCAGCTGAGCTTCAGCTTATATTTCACCTAAGTGCCATTTCGCTGCTGCGGAGTGGTATTTTTTCTCTAGCCACACAATGAGGGATGTTAAGGCAGGTATTAAATTATCTAACATTCTCCTAAATAAATCCCCTAAATTTTCCTAATGTTTATATGACAGAATATTTAATTATAGTATTGGGACGGTGGTTGAACAAAATGGATGCGTTGACCGGTTTGCCTGGTCGCAACGAAGCTTTTGCACAGCTTGAAGTTGCCGTCAATGTCGTACGTGCGGCGGGTAAGCGTATGGTAGTGGCGTTGGTCGATTTGGATCGGTTTTATCGTGTGAATGAAACAATGGGAACAGAGTTTGGCAATGAAGTCCTTTGCATAATGGGGAAGCGGCTGGCAGAAGCAAGAATGGTATCTAAGACTGTGAGCAGGGTTGGAGGAAATCGATTTTTGGTAACGATGCCAATCGAGCATGATGATGGGCAAAGCCAGCAAGCGGTGGAAGAGATCAAAAATGCAATCGAGCGTCCTATAGATGTCGATGGGACTGAGCTGTATTTGACCACGAGCATCGGGGCAGCGTTGTTTCCACAGGATGGCCGTACAAGCGAGCAGCTGATAAGCCGGGCGGAGTTGGCCTTATACCAATCCAAGGAGCAGGGCGGCAACCAAGCTCGGTTTTATAATACGGAGGGTACTATCCATCTTAATCGTCGCATCGATATCGAAGCGGCACTGAGACCGGCTTTATCTTTGCAGCAATTCCATCTCAGCTACCAGCCTATCTATCGCATGAACGATGGCAGGCTAAGAGGATTCGAAGCGCTGATTAGGTGGCGGCACCCGGAGCTGGGCGTTATTACGCCAACGGAATTTATACCAATAGCCGAGCATAGCGGCCTGATCGTTCCTATCGGAGAATGGGTGCTGCGAGAAGCGTGCAGAATGCTCGCGAGTATGAGTGAATACGGTATGAATAGCTTGATTATGTCCATTAATATCTCGCCACTGCAGCTGCAGAATTCAGCATTTTCGCAGACGGTGCTTCATGCATGCCAAGATTATGGGCTTGAACCGACCTATTTTGAGCTCGAAATTACCGAAAATACGATGATTAACTCCACCGATACAGCCTTGTCCAACCTTAGCTGGCTTCGTGCCGCAGGCGTGCGCATTGTGCTTGATGATTTTGGCGTCGGCTCCTCTTCTCTCGCGAATTTAGAGCAGTTGCCAGTGCAAACTTTGAAGATCGACAAGTCATTTATCAAACAGATTGATCGCAATAGTGCGGAACAAATTATCGTCGAAGGCATCATTAAGCTTGCTCATAGGCTGGGGCTCGAGGTTATCGCCGAGGGCGTCGAATACAAGGAGCAATACGAACTGCTGAGTGAATGGGGCTGCAACTACGTACAGGGATTTCTTCTCGGCAAGCCGCAGGAGCCTGATGTGCTTGACCTTTCCATGATTCGCCGTGCCGACTACACCTTTGAAAATTAGGCATGCCCGGCGATTATTGCAGTGCCCGTTCTTAAAAAATATAAAAGACCTGTTTGGGCACAATAGGGGATGCGCCATCAGGTCTTTTTATCTATCCATAATCAGCATACTTCAAGATAAAGCTTTGTGCCGTCGTTATATTGGAAAATAGCCACATCACGTACCATTTCTACGGATTTAATTCTTCTCCATTTTTTGCGGAAATCAAAATCCAATTCCAGTTCATACAATTTATGATTAAGAAGATCTATGAATGCGGATTGTTCGTTAGGATAGTAGACAGGGACGGAACGACTTTTGAAGGTCACGATTTTCATCATTTCCTATAACACCTCCGATCAATTTCCCCCTATTCTAACGTAAACCTTTTAGCCTCTTATGAAACTGTCGTCAGAATTTTGTTTATTTTGTTGACACTTTTCTAACATTTTCGACATTTCCTGCATGTATTAGCTGGAATAGCTGCTGTACTTCTTCTTATAGTAACCGTGCCCGCGGTGAGGACGATCGTAAGGACGGTACCCGTTATGGTAATCACTGCTGCTGTAATGCCTTTGGCCGTGGCGCTTGCGTCCCATAAGCGAGTATAACAATCGTTTGAGAAGATGTTTTAGCATATGGTTAACCTCCTTAAGCTTAGTGTAATAAAAATGCTTCGAAAGCAAATGCTCACGATTCGTGAAACATTTCCAGCATCAAAAGCGTACGCTGTCTTATGGCAATAGTACGAATATTTATAGTTAAAGTTTCTGCAAGGCCGATAAATGGGCAACAGCAAGTGCTGCTGGGGGTAAATTTGAGATGTGGACTTGGATAGCAAGCAAATGCAAGGCTATGATCAACCATTGGCGGGACTATCCGCTTCCAAGAGGGAAGATTTGGATGGGACGGTACCGCATAGAGCATTTTATCGGCAGGGGCAGCTATGGTCAAGCTTATGCATGCACCGACATGGTCATGGGACATCAGGTCTTACTCAAGCTAAGCATGCCCAGCAAGAAGGAAATAGGCAGATTGCTGCTGGAGCGGGAAAGTATGATTTTGCAGCAACTAGATCATCCTCAAATTCCAAAGTGGTTCTCTTACGAGAAGCAAGGCCGTTATGAAGCGCTTGTCATGGAGTTTGTAGATGGCGATAATTTGGAGCATAAGCTGATGGAGCAGGGCCAAATCTATTCACTGAAGCAGTCGTTAGCCGTTATGAAGGAGCTATTGCTGCCGCTTGGTTATTTGCACTTAGCTGGATACGTGCATCGTGACGTACGCATACCGAATGTGCTGGACAAAGGCGGTCGTTTGTATTTAATTGATTATGGGCTCTCCTGCCGGATCGGTGAGCAGCTGCCGGCAGATCTGCGTACAGCTCTGAAGGAGACGGAGCGATTCAAGAATAATAGGTCTGACAGCAGCTGGTCTGGGGCAAAGCGCCGAATGAGACGGCCTGAACCTGCGAGCGACTTGTACGGATTAGGGCATTTGTTCCTGTTCATGATGTATGCCGGCTACGAATACGACGAAGGGCAGACGGAGCTTAGCTGGGAAGAGGAGCTGGAGCTCCCGCCGATTGTGAAGCAATTCGTTCGTAGACTTCTCCAGCAAAGCGAGCCAGGCTGGCAGTCCGCCGAGCATTGCAAGCAAGAGCTGGAGCTGCTCATCGCTGCTCTGCCGGAATAATCAGCTGAGCGATAGCGTGCGCATGATGTCTTGAAAGCTCTGATTGCTTCCGACATAGTAGATGAGCGCAATAAGGGTCAAATGAACCGGATAGAAGCTTCGCCATACCAAACGAGGTATTTTCACTTTGTCTGCGCTGCGCATGAAATCGGGCAAGAAGACGATCATAACGGTGGCAAAGATACTGAAGGCTTGAATGAACCAATCCTTTATCAGAAAGCTTACCACGTTAAGCAAGAAGTGAAACAATACAACCATAGCACAAAGAATGCGAGAGAATATGAACAAGGAAGACCTCCAAGCCGCTTTGCGCGAATAAGGAGGTCTTCATTGGTTCGTATTGAGCTGACTAAAGGCCTGCGTTCTTCTGAAGCCGCCGTGCAATTTCAATAAAATCCTCTTGTGAGATGCCAGGCGCAAATTCCTCAGGCACCTCGCTCAAATCGGGCATGGGGACACCTTGCGGAGCGCCTTGAATAACCTCAAGCTGAGCGCCGGTGAGCGGATTTTGGCCGTTCCAAATAAGAACGATATCCTTGTAGTCATTTGGACTGAAGGTATACAGCTTATTGCCAAGCCCCATAGCTTCATATTTCCGCGCCGTCTCAAAGCAATTGTTGCTTAGATCCGGTATAGGAATGAGCTTCTTCACATCAACGCCTGTCGCGATTTCCAGAGCTTTGGCGTAAGCCAGCACATGTACGCCGCCTCTAACAAGCAAGTATCCGATCATCGCACGTGCTGTCGGATGGTCGGTCATCTCATAGACGCGCATCTTATGCGTTCGCGCCCCGCACTCCAAGAAGAAATTATGAAGCAGGTCAAGCACGAGATTCCCGCTGCTGAACACATTATCACCTGTCCAAGCACGGCCCATAGAATCGCCAGGCAAGGAGGTTTGCGCGGTTTGAATGAAGAAGTAGCTGTTGCGCTTGTTGACTCCCTCCCTCAGAGGAGTCGAATTGGGATCGCCAGTACTTGTGGTCCCTGTAAGTACCATGTTAATTGCTGTGGAAACAAGCTCCACATGGCCGAATTCCTCAGCCGTTATGCTTGATACAAGATCATAGAAGGGCTTGAGCTTCTTTTTCTCGCGAAAATTAAAGGATTGATACATGTAGTTGTTCAAGGTTGACATCTCGCCAAACTTTCCGCCAAGCAGCTCCTGCACGGCAGCTGCGGCATTCGCATCCGCATAAGGAGAAGGCGGTAGCTCTACCTGAAGCCTGTTTATTCGTTCAATCATGAGCATGCTCACCTCTTTTCATCGACAATTCCAGTTATTCATATCTATGACAGCTTTCGCGGCCATAGACCGTCGTTGTCAAAAGGGACAGCCTATTGTCGAATGGACAGACTTAATGGATTAGGCTAGAGCAGCGTTATGACGAGCAGCTCGTAGAGAATGAGCGGCAGCACGGCGCTATAGGGATTCATGAATGCGCGTGAATCACGCATCGTACATTGCAAATACAAGACACAGTGATCGATGTGCATAATCGTTCCTTCGTAGACATGGCCATCTACCATTTGGACACAAACGTATTTGTTCATGTGGCCGCCGCACTTGCCCATAACGCGATCGCGTACCTCCATTACCATGGCCGTATGCTTCGGATCAGCTTCATAGAGTACCGGTGCAGTATTCTCCATAGCCATTTGCCCCATCGGCATATTGCTGGCGTTCGGCATGCCGCCCATTTGCCCCATGTTCGGCATATTGCTCATGCTGCCGGGAGCTGCCATGCCGCCCATCAGCCCCATGTTCGGCAAATTGCCCATGCTGCCGGGAGCTGCCATGCCGCCCATCAGCCCCATATTCGGCATATTGCCCATGCTGCCGGGAGCTGCCATGCCGCCCATCTGCCCCATATTCGGCATATTGCCCATGCTGCCGGGAGCTGCCATGCTGCCCATTTGCCCCATGTTCTGCATATTGCTCATGCTGCCGGGGGCAGCCATACCGCCCATCTGCCCCATGTTCGGCATATTGCCCATGCTGCCGGGGGCTGCCATGCCGCCCATCTGCCCCATGTTCGGCATATTGCCCATGTTGCCGATACTGCCCATTTTCATCTTTTTTTCTGCCAAGCCAAAGACCTCCATTCGAATGGTATGACATATAGGTATGCAGGAAGGAGTCGGGTCATACAACATAATGAATAGTCAGATTTCAACGATTGACGGGTACCACTCGTCCATACCAATCTCTTGAATTTGCATAGAATAGAGTAAGTTCGAGAGGGAGGGGGGATAGAAATGTCCGCCAATTTGAAACTGAAAGTTCGCAATGTGAAAACTTCACGCAAAACAACTAGCCGCGCTCGTATCTCTAATTGCAAATGCAATGACAATCACAAAAGCTGTGGCCGCAAAGAAGACCCAGCAGTCGAAGGTGTGCAGGAAGCAGGAAAAGAATTAAGCGAAATCTTCAAGCAATTGAAAGACGAACGTACTGCGGCAATGCTTGTCAGAGCTATTCGCTGCCGCGACGCAAAAGCTATTCAAAAATTGCTTGATTGCAATTGTCGTGTTGTCAATTTCTTCTGTACGCGCGATAAAGATTGCGTGAGAATTTGCTGCCAATTCGGAAGATACAATGATGTAACCGTTACTTTCGATATTTGCATTAGAAGAGTGCAGGATGAGTGCCGTCGCAACAATTTCTGGTAATTTTGTTTAATGAGAAGGGCTGCCCAAGCATGTGGGCAGTCCTTTTGTTGATTTGTAGAAATCACGGGGGCTCTGTTAGCCGCATACGCTATAGGAGTGAGAGCTTAGAAGGCTGAACAAGAATGGAGGGGAAAAGGATGCCGCAAATACCTAATTTCCCGCAAGAGCTGCTTGATGAACACAAAGTATGGCATCATACGAATCATCTGGTTCCAGGGACAGTGCCGCCGCCAGGCTATGGAGAGCGCTTCCTGCGATTTCATCGTGACTTCATTAATCGGGTTTACAGATGGCATGACTCAATGGGCTACGACCGAAGCTGGATCGCGGGGTGGAGCCAAATTCCGGAAGGTATTCGGCGTTCTGACTGCTTTGATGCGAGAGCGGAGCAGAGAGTGCAATACAATCTGGAATCGTTCGCGTCAGTCGATCAGTTAGGCAGCTTTATAGAAAGCAATCTGCATGGCTGTTTTCATGAAATGACGGCGCAGCTGTACAATCAGCCGGAGCTGAATGACTTTGATCTTGCGCCGCGCAATACGGAGTTTTATAACATCCATGGATTGATTGATCAGTGGTATACCAATTGGGAGCGAATTTCGGGAGTACGCGGTCAAGCAAGCGAAAGCGCTGCAGGCATTACGTACAGCCATGCAGCGCCCGAAGTACGTTCGCATAAAAAGAATGTTCGCGAGGCACGAATTGATTCGCTTGAACAAAGCGCGAAACGCTCGTTAGCTGCCCGCTCTGCTCGCCAAGCTCGACGCCCAGCGCAGACACCTCGGATAAAGAGCCTTCAAACATCGCAATTAGCTCATCAAGGTCAGCCTCGTACACGCCGGCCACTTCTTCTGGCTGCAGCCGCAGCTCAGTTAAAGGCACTTCGCAAACGAGGGCAAAAACGTCGCTGACCTCGCGGTCGATGAAGGGCTTGCCATTAACTTCGCCGTGGGCATCCTCGCGTATTTGTCCGAGCGGGATAAGCTCCTCGAACTGGGCGCTTACGCCAAGCTCTTCCTCCAGCTCGCGCATCGCTTCGCGGATGGTCTCCCCCGCGGCCAAATGGCCGGCTGCCGTAATGTCGTAGCAGCCCGGATTCGTATCCTTGCTGGCCTGGCGCAGCTGGAACCGCACGAATCGGCGGTTTCCCTCGCGCCGTGTCAGCCAGCAATGAAAGGTCCGATGCCAGTAGCCCTTCGCGTGCGTCTCTGCGCGCGTCGCCGTACCAAGCGGCCGAAGCTGTTCGTCATAGATGTCGAACAGTTCCTCAGCCATGCGCGGCAGCCTCCAGCTGGGACGTGCAGTGCTTGCAGCGCGTAGCCTTGATCGGCACATTGGACAAGCAGTACGGGCATTCCTTCTCGGTTGCTTCTACAGGAGCCTCTACTTTCTTCTCGTTGCGGCGAAGAACATTGATGACTTTGACAAGCAGGAAGATACAGAAAGCAACGATTAAAAAGTCCAGCATGACGTTGATGAATTGACCGTAATTTATGTACGGAGCCGTGGCCGGGTTCTTTAGCGCATCTATTTCTGTTTTAGAATAAAGTGGTATCGCTAAATCTTTAAAATCAACTCCACCCAAAATCCTGCCAATAGGCGGCATAATAATATCGTTGACGAGCGAAGTGACGATTTTGCCGAACGCTCCTCCAATAATGACGCCGACAGCTAAGTCGATAACATTGCCTTTCATCGCAAATTCTTTAAATTCCTTAACGATTTTCATACTTTTCCTCCTAAAAATGTTGTGAAGCAAAAACGAGTTGCACAAGCAAGACTATTATTTTCATCTGGTATTGCCCTGTTTCTACTACTGTCATTCTAACATAAATGCCGAAGTAGGGAAGATGTGAAACACCCTCTGGAATTATGACAGAAACCTGCGATATTTTGTATAAAAAGAGAGGGTTTTAATGAAAATTGTCGAACTTCATTACTAGTAAGTGAATTTATGGATATTCAAGGAGTCCTATGACCCAGTCTATAATCATTGGAAATCCCTACTATTTAGTTTTGTCTATCATCATTATTTGCTTTGCCGCCTATACGATGCTCAATATGATTGAGCAGCCGCAGCCTCGCGAGCGGGCAAATGGATTCAATTGGATGATAGGCGGAGCCTTCGTATTTGGATTAGGTCTGTGGACGATGCACGTCGTATCTTTGCTTGCTTCAGAATATCGAATGCTAATGGATTGGAGCATGCTGCTTGTCATAATCGTATGCGCCATAATCGTCTATGCTGCACTGTCAGTGTTTAGAAAGCAGGAGCTGAGGCGAGGACGTTATTTTTTTAGTGCTCTATTAATGGCGCTTGGTTCTACGAAGCTCCAATACATGTCCATGCTGTCTGATTCGGTTATTATTTTAAAAATGAATTGGCTGCTCTATTTGCTTTCCTATATTGTTAGTTTTATAGGCGCTTATATAGCCTTTCGCAGTCTGGAATCCAAGAAGAGAATGTATAAGCTCAAAAGCAGCTTGTCGCTTGGATTGTCCAATATGGTCATGCATCAGATTAGCCTGTATGCGCTGCAAATCGAATATAATGATATTTTATCAACGGATTTATTAAACGAGTATTTGCGACTGCTTGCCTTCTTGCTCGGGCTGTCCACTTTAATTATTCTGAGCTTTAGTCTGACGACTTGGCTGAATGCGAGCAAATACAGCCAGATCGATGAACGGTATAAGCTGCTAGTCGAGAACTCTATGGATACGATCGCTTTAATTCGTGAATGCAAATGGGAGTTTATGAACCGTGCTGGCCTGCGTTTGTTTGAAATACAGTCGGAGAAGGAAATCATCGGGTCTAGTTTATACCAGCTTCTTGATGAGAAGCATCATAGTGAGATGGCAGCATGGCTAGCTGCGGGACAAGAGGGCGAGGAATCGCCTTATAAGCCGATTGAGCTGCAATGGATGTCGATACAAGGCAAGCCTCTCCATACGGAAATGGTCAGGGCAAGCTCCGCTTTTTCGGAAAAGGAGATTGTGCAGGTCATTATTCGCGATATTTCCGAGCGCAAGAAGAACGAGGAATTGCTTATTAATTCGGAAAAGCTCAATGTTGCAGGTCAATTAGCTGCTGGCATTGCCCATGAGATTCGAAATCCGCTCACCTCGTTAAAGGGCTTTCTGCAGCTCATCTCAACCGGCAGGGGCAATATCAGCAGCTTCTACGAAATCATGAAATCTGAGCTTGTACGCATCGAATCCATCGTGAGTGAATTGCTTATGCTCTCCAAGCCGCAAATTTATGATTTTGTGCATAAGGATTCGCGCCAAATTATGTCGGAGACAGTAAACCTGCTGGAAACGCAGGCCATTTTGCACAACGTCACCATTGAATTCCACACTGATTATCGCCCGCTATGGGTATTAGGCGTCGAGAATCAATTGAAGCAAGTGTTAATTAACGTTCTCAAAAATGCAATAGAAGCGATGCCCGGCGGGGGCGTAGTTACGATTAATATGTCCCTTGATGAAGCTCGCGGGGTAATGATACGAATCAAGGATGAAGGACCGGGTATCCCGACTGAGCAGCTGTCCAAGATCGGACAGCCCTTCTATACGACAAAGGATAAAGGGACGGGCCTCGGTTTAATGGTTACATACAAAATCGTAGACAACCATCAGGGCCAAATTACGGCGGAGACTGAGATTGGGGTAGGGACGACCTTTATTATTCAGCTGCCTTACAAGGTACCGCCGGTAATTGAAACCTAATTTTGAAGGTGCCGTAATATGCTTAAGCAGTGACGAATTGACGATATTTTAAGTGGGGGTTGATTAGATGTTTAATCGTTTTTTGGCGAGTATCGGTATTGGCTCAGCGAAGATTGATACAGTATTAGAGAAGGCTCGCTATGCACCCGGTGATGAGGTTCGCGGCATTGTGAAGATTCAAGGCGGCAACGTGGAGCAGCGTATCGAAACGATACAATTGTCTGTCATGACCGAATATATACGCGAGAGCAATGATACAAAAATAACTCAGCACGGTTCGGTAGGCCGCTACCATGTCAGTGCGCCTTTCACGCTGCAAGCAGGCGAAAGCCGCGAGGTTCCTTTTTCCTTCCAGCTTCCGCATCAAACCCCGCTTACGATTGGACGCGCACCCGTATGGGTGAAGACGGAGCTGGACGTTC
The DNA here is from genome assembly GCF_057221575.1 of Paenibacillus sp. Y660. Taxonomy (NCBI): domain Bacteria; kingdom Bacillati; phylum Bacillota; class Bacilli; order Caryophanales; family Paenibacillaceae; genus Paenibacillus; species Paenibacillus sp. Y660. Next base: position 163,274 of record NZ_JBXBBJ010000009.1, read on the forward strand.
GCGGCGGTGTTGATCCTGGCGACAATGACCGCATCGAGGTCGTTCCTTCCGCTCCAATGAATACGGTGCTGGAGGCGCTGAATCTGCTGGGCTTCCGATTGCGCAAGGCGGAATGCGAGTATTCCTCGCGTCTTGGCGGCAAAATGCCATTTGTCCAAGAGCTTGAGTTCGTACCGACCACGCAGTTCCGCGGGCAGCTGGATGAGCTTGAGGTTATGTTCTATCCGTCAGATCGCGAGCTGGAGCTGGTGCTGCAGATCGATCGGCGTGCGCGCGGCTTATCCAGCTTTTTTGCAGAGGCGATGGATATGGATGAGTCTTTCGTTCGCACTCGCTTTACGAATGAACAGCTGGCAGCAGGATCCAATGCGATCGCCCATCAGCTGTCCGACATTATTTCGCGTTATGCTTAAGAAGGCCAGCGAATAGAAGGCAGCTCGGGAGTGCTCTGCAGGAGCATTTCTGGGCTGTTTTTGTTTGTACATGCAGGTTAAGCAAGCGGTAGTGAACAAATGGTTTTTTTCGGTATAATAGCTGAAGGAGGGATTTACGTTGGCAGAACCGCTTAAAGCAATGTATGACGGCTTATTTCTAGAACAATTTGCAAGCTTGGTGAAAACAGCATGGCGTCCGTTTGACGAGGCTCTATTCGTCGAGCGCGTAAGGGACGGCAACTGGGAGCAGCTTGAGCTCAAGGCGCGATCGCGGAAAATAACAGAAGCGCTGGGTGCCTCATTGCCGCAATCCTATGAAGAGGCGCTCGCTGTTTTATATCAAATAGATGAAAAATGTACGGGGCTGCCGTATTTGTTTTTTCCGGATTTCGTGGAAGTATTCGGAATGAAACCGCAGCACTGGGAGCTATCGCTAGCTGCGCTGAAACGTTTTACAGCGCGTTCAACCTCAGAATTCGCCATACGAGCTTTTATTCTGAGCGATCCAAAGCGTTTGGCTCGGGAAATGCTCGAATGGGCAGACCATCCGAATGAGCATGTTAGACGGCTTGCGAGTGAAGGCATTAGACCGCGACTGCCATGGGCGCAGGCGCTGCCGCTCTTTAAGCGCGATCCATCGCCGATTATTCCTATTTTGGACAAGCTAAAGCGCGATCCTTCTCTCTACGTACGCAAGAGCGTGGCGAACAATTTGAATGATATCGCGAAGGATCATCCGGAGCTTGTTACCCAGCTTGCTGCAGCTTGGAGCGGCGAGGATGTGAGGACGGATTGGATTATCCGGCATGGCTGCCGCACGCTCATTAAGCAATCCAATCCGCAGATTATGGCCTTGTTCGGTTATGCCAAAAATGAGACGGAGGAAGATGCGCTCCCGCTCGTAACCGCAGCCGCATTAGAGGTAGAACCCGGTTCGGTTGCGATCGGAGGCGAGGTTTCTTTACGTTATCGTGTGCAGCTGCGGGAAGGCGAGCCTGCAAAGCTTCGAATCGAATATGGCATTGACTTCGTGAAGTCTGGCGGAAAAACTTCGTTGAAGCGGTTTTTGCTCTCGGATCGCGAGTACGCTGGAGGCGCTTCCGCATCGGGTACAAGAGTACATCGCTTTGCGGACCTATCGACGCGCAAGCATTATAGCGGGCTTCACCGCTTCACGTTATGGGTAAATGGGAAAGAGGCGGCCGATTCCGAGCTGCTTGTGATGGAGGCTGAAGCAACATGACGATTGGTGCCAGAGTATTGAAAACGGGGATGGCTGTCGCGTTAGCGATCTACTTAAGCAGCTTGTTTGGCTTCGCATCCCCGCTCATTGCTGCCGTTGCAGCTATTTTTACGATTCAGCCATCGATTTATAGGTCATGGCAGCGCGTTGCGGATCAGGTGCAAACGAATCTCCTTGGTGCCTTCATTGCTATCATAGCCGTTCGGTTGTTCGGACATACGCCAATTGCGGCGGGCCTTGTCTGTATTCTAGTCATTCTGATCAGCATTCGCTTGAAGATGGAAAGCACAATTAGCCTGACGCTTGTGACGGTCGTCGCGATCATGGAAGCGAATGGACAGGGCTGGGATGTAGCGATTGGGCGGATATTGATGGTTCTTACCGGTATCGGAGCGTCATTCTTTGTCAACGTGCTCGTATTCCCGCCGCGCCCTAGGAAGCAGTTCACCGAGCAGGTGCACCAGGCCTACTCACAGCTCTCTTTGCTCCTGCGAACGGCTATTTCCAATGAGATGAAGGAGCAGGTATTCCGTCAGGAGAAGGATAAGCTTCACGTGACGCTGAGGAAGCTGGAGGAGCGCCATGCCGTATTCGAAGAGGAGCGCAAAGTGCTTGCAAGGGCGAGGACAAGTCATGCCAGGCAGCTGCTTGTGTCCAAGCAAATGATCAAGACGCTGCAAAAAGGGGCCGATCTTCTTGATGTCGTGGAGGAGCATTATTTTGCTTCGCCAAGCGCGGGAGAGTGGGCGCTGCGCTTCGATCGGCAAATTGAGGAATTATCAAAGTATCACGAGCAAATTTTGCTCAAGGCAGAGGATAAAATGAAGCCGAATGCGCAAATCGAGCCGGAGGAAGAGCGTGAAGCGCGGTTCGTAAATGATTTAACGGCATACATCATGGATGATCTGGATGAGCATAAGCGCCTCGTCTTTGTCGCTTCTGGGCTATTCGAATATGCGTACCATCTGCGTCGATTAGAGAAGCTTCTCGATCAGGTGCAGCAGCGCGAGGAGAAACCGAAGCGCGGCGCTGATGAATCGGAGGCTGCTGAGAAGCAATGAGGCTTCGCATGACCGTCACAGCTATAGAACGATAACATAACAGCAGGCCGGAGCGTCGCTATTGGGAGCTCCAGCCTGCTGTTTTGTTTGCTATTAAGGAATCAAGCAAAATATTTATTGATCGTCGTCCGTTTTGTTGCTGCCCTCGTGACGGCGAGGATGCTGCATATGCGCTTCTGGATTATCGTCATCATCATGCGGCACCAATCGTGGGTCGGTGTGCCCTTGATGATGGTTATTGAAGAAGAGCTCGACCAACTGCCATTCTGTCGTTCCAAGCATAGGGTCTGCCGGGAATATGTCCCCGCGTTCGAGCTGTTCCTCGCGGCCCCATTCGTTTCGGTAGGTGCCCTTGACTTCAACCGGTTCGCCTGACATGGGATTCATCTCATGATGGTTATCTGGATTGCTCATATGGTGTCAACCAACCTTCCTATGCTTATAATCCGTGCTTCGGCACCGCTGCGCGATCGGCATTTGACTGCTGCTCGCTGGCTGATTCTTTGCTGGCTTGATTGCGGTCGGCTTTTGATTGCGCTTTGCTTGCCGCTTTCTGCTGATCGGATGGCTGTTCTCCTGACATGTGGTTACCCTCCTGAGGAATCATCGTTGTCTTCACAAGAAGATCCTCAACAGTGTGCCACAAATGGAGGGAAAGTATGAGTCCAGTTAACGAAAATGAGGGAGGGCTATAATAGTTGAAGTCCGCAGGAGGGACAAATGGAATCACGCTCCGTGACTGTTTCGCTGCAAGCTGGACAAGGCTCGGAGAAAGCGGCTGCTGCTGCATTTCTTTCGGATGTGGGGCTATCCTTGGCGGAATGGTCGTCTAGGTGTGGACGCAGATGGGCAGGAGTGCCGAAGATGGTCTCGACCATTTCCTTGAGCTCCTTGTACCGGTCAGAATCGTCAGAGGCGATTCTAATGAACATGAACATGCCGGCCAGCAGTGCGCCAGCAACAATAAGCACAATGGCGGTTGCCAAAGCGTCAAACCAAGTAAAGAAGAGCGGCGCTGCAAGCGCCGCCCGGCCGATCAATATGCTCCAAGCGATCACGCGCGCTCACCTCACCCATTCACCTGATAACGCGACTCGAGGCGCTTGCCTCCGAACCACATGACCAGCACAGCTGTAATCGAGACAAAAATACGCCAAGGCTCATCGACCAGATTGCCGATATCGAAGCTGATCAGCGAGATGCAAAATATCATAACGGCCTTCCCAAGCAAAGTGGCAAGCAGAAAGGTGTGAAAAGGAACTTTGCTTAGGCCGGAGACAACTGTAATGACGACGGAGGGGGTGAAGGGAAAGCAAGCGAGCAGAAACAGCGGCGTGAAGCCTTTGCGCTCGACCCAATTAAAAAAACGTTCCGACTTCGGAAAACGTTTCTCAAGCCTGCCCTTGACGTTGCGGCCAAGCGTACGGCTAATCCAAAATACGGTTACAGCGCCAGCGGTTACGCCTATCCATGAGAATAGAAACCCAAAGCCAAGGCCGTATATGTTGGCATTAGCAGCGATGATAAGAATTAACGGAAGGAAAGGGAGGAATGATTCAATCAAGGGAAGCAAAATGCCGGGCAAAGGGCCCCACTGTGAATAGCTTTGCAGCGTCCATTGAATAGAATCGAGATCCAAATGCTTTATGTATTCCAGCCAATTGCGCCAATCATCCATAGATTTAACCCCGATCTACTTATTTGTAGCTTTTTCATTTGTAGCAAACGACTCAAAAGGGAACCATAAATAAAATAATCCGATCGCACCAAAAAGAACAGCGCTTATCCAAAAGACGGCAATTTCTCCGTTCCAAGCGGCGATCATGCCGCCTACAATTGGACCAATCATGACGCCGACGCCCTCGACGGTAGACAAAATGCCCCAGCCAAGGCCTTCCTGCTTAGGAGGAACATAGGTGGCCAGAAGTGCATTCCAAGCGGGCAAAATAGCGGAATAAGACAAACCTAAAGCAATTGCTATAAGTAAACAATACCAGAACGTCAAGCCGGAGGCCAGCATGTATAGGCTGATAGCAAATATGCAGAAGCCGATAACGAGAAACCATTTTTTGCCGCCAATTACATCGGAAAGCTTGCCCATTGGGATAAGTCCGGCTGCAGCGCAAATCCCGCCTACCGTAAGGAGTATCGAGTACTGCGTTCCAGTGAGTCCAAGCTCCTGATCAGCAAAGCTCGGCAATATGGGAACGAGCATGCTGGCACCCGTCGTTTGCAAAATCATGCCTGGAAGCAGCAGCCTCATTTTGCTTAGCCTGCCTTTCAGAATGTTGAGCTGCTTGCGGAACGGCATTCGGATTGGCGTATCAGCCCTCTCTTTGCTCATGAAGATCGTTAGGAGGCATGCAGCGACGGACATGCTGACAAGCAGCTTGTACGTAAACGATACGCTGAAGTCGAGCAGAATATTACATACAATCGGCCCGCTCCCAAGTCCTATCATCCATATCGTATAAAGGACTCCCATTTGGGTAGCGCGCTGCTGCTTGGTTACCTTCGTTAGGCAAACGATCCAAATCGGCGACATGCCGATGCCATATAAGGCTGCTGTTCCGATGAACATCCATGGAATCTCAGCAAATTGGAGCAAATAAACGCCGATAAGGGATATAACGAGCCCCGCTTGCACGACGATGCGAATCGAGAAGCGATCGAGCAAATAGCCGATGGCCATCTTAAGCAGCGTATCGGTAACATAGTGTGCAGATATGGCAGCTCCGATTATATCGGGTGAAAGCCCTAATGTTTTGGCGCCATAAATAGGCAATAAGCTAACGAGCACAGCGCCTCTTACAAACTCTACAATGAACAAAATAACGGAGATGAGTCGCATCTCCGCTCCAAACCAACTGCTCTGATTTGTACGCAAGGACAAGCTCCTTATCCATTTATAAAGTCGCTGTTCTCTCCATTATACGCAAATTGGATAGCATATCCAAAACAATGCTGTCGGCTGCGGCCTGCGAGGCTTGAAGCTGCTTGGTGGACAGCTTGCTATTTGTAAGACGTAACGGATCATGCACAAGTTTCAAAATTTGTTCCGTCAGCTCATTCGCTTCACTCGCTAAAATAGCCGCGCCTTTGGATTTGAGATACAGCGCGTTTTGTTTTTCTTGACCCGGGACCGGTCGGTAGATGAAAATCGGGAGTCCTGCTGCGATAGCTTCTGAGAGCGTAACGCCGCCTGGCTTCGTTATGAGGCAATCCGAAAGTGCCATCAGCTCATGGATAGGATCAATGTAGCCGTAAACATGAAGGCGCGAGGCTCCGCTATGAGCCTGGAATTGCTTTTCAATCGTTTCTTTCAAGAGGTGATTGCGTCCGCACACAAGAGCGACCTGTACGTGATCGTCTTCCAGTAATCCGCTGCAAATTTGGGATACGTCAGGCATTACGCCTTGCGCGCCAGCCATGATGAGAATGACAGGTTTATTGGGATTCAAATTATAGCGCTCGTAGAGCTCGATCGATGCTGTTGTTGCGCGGAAGCCGCGCTTAAGGGGGATGCCGCTCACTTGAATGGAGCTGCTTGGAATGCCGAGATGCGTAAGCTCATGCTTCAAATCCTCCGTTGCAACGTAGTAGCGCTCAATGCTCGGATGTACCCAGCGTCCATGCAGATCGAAGTCGGTAATAACGGCATAGGAGGGCGGGTGATAATCCTTGCGCCGCTTCATTTCCGGCAGGGCGAAGCTTGGAAAGGTGTGCATGACGATATCCGGCTGCTCCACCCTGAGGATGCGACGGATCTTGTCTCTTCCGAAGGAGTGAAGCAAGCCGCCGAATAACGAGTCATGCTTCATCAGTCTTGTAAAGTCATACATCCAGCCGTAGAGTGAGGGCATATGCGTATAGCTCTTTAGGTAAAATTTACGTGTTACCTCGTTCAGCCATGGATGCGACTCTGCCATTAAATCAACCATTACGGTACGATAATTTCCTTGTTCCTCAAGCGCGCTCTTAATCGCGTGAGCAACCTGCAAATGACCTTCCCCATAAGATGCGTACAAAATTAGCAATTTTGGCTGTGGATTATTATTGAACACTATCATGTGTACACCTCCTTCCGTTAGTTTAGCGGACGATTGTAAAGCGAATATGAACGCAGTTTGGTTACTTTGTGTTATTTTTGTATAATGAATACGTAATCCATCCTATTTCAAAATTGAAGGAGCGATGATTAGCGTGCAATACACAAAACTAGGCAGATCTGGGCTTCGAGTCAGTCGATTATGTCTGGGTACGATGAATTTTGGCGTGGATACCGATGAGAAGGAATCATTTCGTATTTTAGATGCTGCTTTGGATGCAGGCATTAATTTTATAGATACCGCGAACATTTACGGCTGGGGCGAAAATGCAGGCCGGACCGAAGAAATCATCGGCAAATGGTTTCAACAAGGCGACGGCCGCCGCGAGCGTACCGTACTAGCTACTAAAGTGTATGGAGACATGAATGATGCCCATGACGGGCCTAACCGTGAGGCAGGCTTATCCGCCTATAAAATCCGCAGACATTTGGAAGGCTCGCTCAAACGGCTTCAAACGGATCATATTGAGCTGTACCAAATGCATCACGTGGATCGAAGCGTGAACTGGAGCGAGCTGTGGGGAGCATTCGAGACAGCCGTATCGCAAGGCAAAGTCGGCTACATAGGCTCAAGCAACTTTGCGGGCTGGGATATCGCGGTTGCGCAGGGCGAAGCGAAGGCAAGAGGCTCGATTGGGCTAGTGTCCGAGCAGCATAAATACAATCTGCTATGCCGTCTGCCGGAGCTTGAAGTGCTGCCAGCCTCGAAGGAATTAGGTCTCGGCGTTATTCCGTGGAGTCCGCTTGATGGCGGATTGCTTGCGGGCAACCACCGCCGGAAGGACGGAGGCCGCCGAAGCGGAGATGCCAAGCGGCTCGAGCAGCACCGTGAACAGCTGGATGCTTATGCTGCGTTCTGCGACGAGCTTGGCGAGCCGGAGGATCTTGTATCGCTTGCTTGGCTGCTCGCAAATCCGGCCGTTACGGCTCCGATCATCGGAGTCCGCACCTTGGATCAGTTCGAGCGCTCGCTTCGCGCAGTCGAGATCTCCTTGGACGAATCGGCGCTGAAGCGCATCGATGAAATATTCCCTGGCCCTGGCGGGGATGCACCTCGCGCATACGCCTGGTAAAAGAAAAATCGCCCCGTTTCCTGAACTGGAAACGGGGCGAATGCTATTTTGGATATAATCAAATCAATAAGTTGAATAAGACAGGGTCCTTGTTAAGCTCTAGAAATTGAAAGCCCTTCTTCGTCATGCGCTCGACGAGCGGATCATAGTCTTCCCGGTGCGTGAGCTCAATGCCGACGAGTGCGGGGCCATTATCCTTGTTCGATTTTTTCGTATATTCGAAGCGCGTTATATCATCATTTGGCCCAAGCACCTGGTCGAGAAATTCCCGAAGCGCGCCGGCGCGTTGAGGGAAGCTGACCATAAAGTAATGCTTATAGCCCTCGTAAATGAGGGACCGCTCCTTGATTTCCTGCATGCGGTCAACATCGTTGTTGCCGCCGCTCACAATGCAGACGACCGTCTTGCCTTGGATCTGCTCGCGGTAGGCTTCAAGCGCCGCAATGGGCAGCGCACCTGCCGGCTCGGCGACAATCGCATTCTCGTTGTACAAATCTAGCATAGTTGTACATACTTTTCCTTCAGGTACGGCGATCACATCGTCCAGCAGGTCTTTGCAAAGCTCAAACGTCATATCGCCGATACGCTTGACGGCTGCGCCGTCCACGAACTTGTCGATTTGATCAAGAGGCGTGACTTGGCCTGCATCAAGGGATGCTCGTAATGATTGTGCTCCTTCCGGTTCAACACCGATGACCTTGGTTGCAGGAGAGACGATTTTGACATAGGAGGAGACTCCGGCTGCAAGTCCGCCGCCGCCGACGGTTACGAACACGAAGTCGGGTACGGATTCAGCCGCTTCCATTACTTCTTGGCCGACCGTTCCATTTCCAGCGATGATTTTTGGATCGTCGAAGGGGTGAATGAAGGCCATACCGCTGCGGTTGCTCTCGGCAACGGCCTCGTCATAGGCATCATCGAAGGTGTCGCCTGTTAGGATGACCTCCACGTATGATCCGCCAAAGAAGTTTACCTGCGTTACCTTTTGACGTGGAGTCGTGCTTGGCATATATATTTTGCCGGGGATTCCGAGCGTTTGGCAGGAGTAGGCTACCCCTTGCGCATGGTTGCCGGCGCTCGCGCAGACAACGCCCCTCGACAAAGTCTCTGGCGGAAGAGAGCGCATGAGATGGAAGGCGCCGCGTATTTTGAAGGAGCGAACGATTTGCAGATCCTCTCGTTTCAGCAGTACATTGCAATCGTATCGCTCGGACAGCACACGGTTATGTTGGAGCGGTGTACGCGTAATGACATCCTTTAAATGCATTTGCGCTTGAACGATTTCTTCAAGCCCAATGCGGTGTAATGGAACGTTGTTCGTGTTCACAGGTGACCATCCTCTCAGTTTTCGGAAGCAGCATAGATTATTTGATCTATTATAGCACTATCAATGCATGTTGACGTATGGGAATATCGTTTATTTCGAAATGGAGGAGGGACCGAATTGGGGAAAATACTGAAACGATTTGTGACGGCTATCATAATTATTATATTGCTGCTAGGCGGCGCGCTGTGGTGGCTGCTTTCCTATATAGCGCCGGACGAGAAGCTGGACATGAGCTACGCGCCTATCGATGTGAAAGAGAAGGCGCTGGCTATGGTCCGCAAATTAAAGCCTGAGCTCGTCCTCACGGAAGAGGATATCAACCATTTGATAAAAATGAATATGAAAAGCAAGTATGCGGCCGAGGGAGCAGGCGGGTCTTACTTGGAGCTTGCAAAGGATATTCGTCTGGATGGCGCCGTATTCGAGCTGGAGGAGGATAAGCTTATCGCTCGCATGAATGTAACCTATAAGGACCGTATTCCAGCTGAGCTTCATGCGGTATATTCGCTAGAGTGGCAGTCGCCGAGCATTACGCTTAGACCTCAGTCGCTATCTATAAAGGAAATGGCTTTGCCGATCTCTATGCTGGAGACGATCATCATACCGCTGGATTTGCCGGCTCAGGACATCGTAACGGTAAAAGACGTTCAGTTTGAGAACGATCGGATTAATATACAGTTCAAGGTGAGTTTGCAATTACGGTTATGACAGAGACTTATCATTTGAAAGAGCCAAAAAACCGTCCTTGTGAAGGGACGGTTTTTTGGTTATTAAATCTTACTATCTATGACTCGTTTATTAGATGATAGATAAGCCTGCGCTAGCATAACCTACTACGGCAGCAGCAAGGGCAAGATCGGCTGTATCAGCGGAATATACCAAGAGGAGACGGGTTCCCGTGGTTACTGGGATAGCTAAAGGAGTAGTACCGGTTCTTGTCTCACCTAGAGCAAGGAGGCCTGTAATCGGTGCAAATGTTACAGCGGCGCCAGCTACTGGGCTGAAGGTATTGCTGCCCAATGGAGCGCTGTACAATTGTGCCGTAAGGGTAACCGTTGAAGTAAGCAAGTTAACCGTTGCTGTGTTGCTGAAGAAGGCGGAAAGCGAATCTATCAGTCCATCGCGAGGAACGGAGAAGGCAAAGTCAAGCACCGGTCCAAGCGCAGTGCCTGAAAGGTCGATGGAAGTACCTGTCAGTGCAACGCCAGGAAGAGAGGAACCGAAGCCGACTAGACTTACTGTACCGACTAAACCGCCTACTAGAGTAGTTGCGGTAATAGGTGCTCCTGATGCAAAAGGAATGATTGCTCCACCGGAAGCAGGACCAGTTGCGCCAGTTGCGCCAGTAGCCCCGGCAGGGCCTACTGCTCCAACAGCACCAGCGGCACCAACAGCTCCGGCAGCTCCAGCAGGGCCGACAGGACCAGCAGGACCAGCAGGACCAGTTCCTCCTACTGTGTATGGACCCGCAGGGCCGACCGGACCTTGAGGTCCTCTGCGTCCTGAGCTTCCTCTACGACCATTTTCACCTCTCGGAGCTTTTACGATAAGCTCCTTTTTGACGATGATAACTTTATCCCCATCTTTCTTACCTTTTGGACTGCAGCATGAAACAGGTTTTTTGACGCAACGTTTCTTGTTTGAATAATTCAGCGAAAGCACCTCCTTGGTATTTGCCTTATTCTACGTTTGTACTCTATCTATTGATTGGGTATGTATCCGTTATAGTCATAGACCTTCATCTATATTTGCTTAAATGTACGTTTGTAGGGAAGCTATTTGTCTTTAGGATAAGGATCACGCCAATCAGAGAATGACATAACGAGAGGCTGTTATAAATGATTTGACATCACAGTTGAGAATGGTTATCATAATTACGAAAGTGATAATCATTATCACTTAAATGAATGCATATTCACATATAGCGGGAGGCAGAGCATGTGGGCTTGCTTTATGAGATGGTTCTAAAAAAAAGCAAATCAGCGTTCCTGTTGCAAAAGGAAGACAATTGGAAGCAGCGGATCAAGGGATCTGCGCATCAAAAACGGTCCCAAACGGTTCAATTGCCGGAGCACAGGAGCAAAAATATAAAACAATAATGCTGCATTACGCTATACGATTAAGTGATATTTTTCGGAAGGAGCTAGAGAAATGCAGACTGAAACAAGCAAGCCATGGAATTGGATGCTCTTTCCCTTCTCATCGGTAAAGGCGGGATCCGACTGCTTGTTCGCGGCTTCAGTCGGCCACGGTATTTATCAAATCGATGCGGAGAGCAATTGGAGGAAGCTCAATCATGGGCTGGAAGAGCAGGCTAACGTAAACCGGCTGCAGCTTCAGCATGAGCTGCTGCACGCCTGCACGAGCAGCGGCTTATATGAATGGAATGGAGATGCGTGGGAGAATGACGGCTTGACGATTCCATGCTATCAATATCGCAAAATTGGCAGAAGCAGCTACGCTGCCACGGAATACGGGCTCTGGTCCAAGGCAAGCTCCGAATGGGAGCAAATTGCCTGCAACGACAAGCGAGTTTATGATTTTATTAATCTGCCTCAATATCTAATCATTGCGCATGATAGCGGAGTCTCGCTTTATGATCGCTTTATGGATGATTGGGCGCATTTTGAGCTGGAAACAAGCGTCACGAGCTTAGCGGTGTTCAAAGGCCATTTGATCGGTGCGAGCGAGCAAGGAGAGCTCCTTGTCGGAGACAAGAAAGGCAGGTTTGACCGGGTGCGCTTCGGCAAGCCGTTTATTTTTTCCGTGCTGGCCAAGGGGAATGACATCTATGTATGCACAGATCGCGGACTATTCCAGCTTGCTTATCTATGCAATCAAGTCACGCTGCTGTCCGTTAAACTGGGCTGCCCGGTAACCGATATCGACATGCAGGGCGGCAATCTGTACATGGCTACGCTTTTTCAAGGCATTCAGACGGTAAGTGTATAAGACTAAGAAAAAGGAAGCGGAGGAATTGCAGATGCCAAAAGTACTTGTCGTATATGCGAGCATGACAGGGAATACGGAAGAAATGGCTGAGGCTATTGCAGAGGGAGCAAAGGAAGCGGGCGCGGAGGTTGTGTCTAAGGAAGCATTCGATGCGAGCGCTGAGGAGCTTAGCGATTATGACGGCATCATCATTGGTGCGTATACATGGGGTGACGGCGAGCTGCCGGACGAGTTTCTTGATTTCTATGAGGCGATGGATTCCCTGGATTTAAGCGGCAAGAAAGCGGCTGTATTTGGATCTGGCGACACATCTTACCCCATCTATTGCGCTGCTGTGGATATTATTGAAGCGAAGCTGAAGGAGCTTGGCGCGGAGATCGCTGGCGAGTGCATTAAATTTGAATACAATCCATCGGAAGAAGAGAAAGAACAGGGCAGAAGCTTAGGTCGTCAAATAGCCGGCCTTGCAGCGGTTGCCGGATAATTCAGCGAGAAGGGCGGCTCATGTCCGAGCATGCCGATTATATTTTTTGAGCAGCAAGACAGCCTATGTAGATGATCTGGATATGGAGCTATCGCAAATCTTTCATTTGGTTTCCGTCGACAAAGAAGGCGCCGCTGACGATTACATTGTGCAGAAGCTTGTCACTGATACCGATCAGGATTCCCTCGATTTGTTATTTCATATGACGTCGGTATTTTGCATGAGCGCCTTTGAGAAGCTTCCGTGCGAAAATGAGGGGCTTTGTTTTGTTGTAGACAAATGAAACGGTTTTCAAGTAAGATGGGCTGAAGTCGATTTTTGCATATTTACACATGGGAGCTGTTTTGCAGCGCAAAACATTATAAGGAGAGAGATTAGGTTGTCAGAGGAGTTATTGCTTACATTTCGATCACCGCCTTTGCCGTTTTTCATAGAATCAAACCGAATAACCTATCGCGCTGGCGAGGAGCATCCTAATCGGACTAATCTAGGCGTGTTTGATTTATTGTTTGTCAATGAGGGAGCGCTGCATGTAGCAGAGGATAATCACCGCTGGACGCTTGAGCCTGGCGATGTGCTCATTCTAAGGCCGGACCGCTGGCACTATTCCACTCGTCCGTGCGATGAGGAAACCGTGTTTGATTGGATTCATTTTCAGACGGTGGGCGCTTGGGAGGAAACGGAAGGCAACCAAAGCGGCTCGCTGAGAGGCGACTACTATACATACGCGATTCGGCTGCCGAAAAAAATGAAACTTACCTATCCAGATGAAGCGAGAATTATTTTCTCGCAGCTGCATGAAGCAGCAAAGAGCTCGTCGCATGGCGCGTTCTGGGATCGTCAGCAGCGGTTTTTGCATTTGCTGCAAATGCTGGATGAGGGCTGGCGCTCGGATGCGGCTAAGGCAGCGGTCTCGGTTGCGGAGCGGGCGGCTGCGTATTTGAAGCTGAATTACCGCAGCCCAATCAGCAACACGATGCTTAGCGATGTGCTGCAGCTGCATACCAACTATATTACGCGTTGCATGACAGAGGTATTTGATTGCACGCCGCAGCAATATTTGCTATATTACAGACTCGATCAGGCCAAACTGCTGCTTATTAAGACGGATTGGACGATTGCGCGGGTAGCAGAGGAAACCGGCTTCCGGCAAACGCCGCATTTCTCTAGGCTGTTCGCATCGCACACAGGCATGCCGCCGCTAAAATTCCGAAAACGGTTTACAATGTAAGTCCGTTTAGGTGAAGGTGAAGACGATATCACTGCTGGTGAGAATGCTCGCGGGCAGTGGGTTCGGGGAAAGAAAACGAGACTTAGCTGTACTGTTGTTGACTCGATCATTTTGACCAAAAGCGTTGCATAATTTTCGCCCCATTAACAAAAACTGGATTCAACAACGTGAAAAGGGTGGTCGCGATGATTGAACGGTTTGCGTTAACGGCAGAATTAGGCGATATGGTGGAGATGTTTCAGGTGGGCAAGGTAATTCGGGGGCATACGAACCGGTTTAATGTGGCGCCGACTCAGACGGTGTCGATCGTCATGAATGATCGGTTTGATCAAAGAACGATACAGGAGTCGAGATGGGGGCTGTTCCCTTTTTGGGCGAAGGATGCGATTAATGCGGATCATATGACGCTTTCAGAGAAGCCCTTTCTGGAGCGCATGCTGCGGAGACAAAGATGCGTGCTGCCTTGCAGCGGTTTTTTTGGGCAAAAGCAGTTCGGGAATGAGCGCGACCCGCGGGCGATGCATATCATCGTTCCGAGTCAGCAGCTGTTTGGCATCGCAGGCATCTATGACTGCTGGAAAAATGTGAGCGGCAAGGAAGTGCGTGCCTTCACGATGATTACCGCCGCTTCAACAGGTGCGTTGTCCGTGTGGCAGCCTCGGGTTCCGGTTATTTTGGACGAGGAGGGTATCGAGGACTGGCTCAATCCGCGCATTACGGAATTCAGCGGCCTGCGCAAGCATTTGGAAGCGATGGATTCCTACCTCATGCGCGCCTACCCTGTAACCAATGCGGTGCATGATGATTTGTACGAGTCGCCGGATTGCATCCGCGAGATCCGTCCGGATTTCGCATAGGCAAGAAGGGATAAGCCGAGAGAGCTAATGGGGTTGTCCCAAAAGGAGTAAGGAAATAACAAATTAATGACTTGCCTCTGCAGTTGCAGCTCGAAAATAATAAAAATGGCTGAACAGGCTTAACACCTGTACAGCCATTTTTGTTTTTTTGGTCTATTGCTGCAAGCTTTTAGAGCAAATATGCGCTTACAGCTCGCCAAGACATATGATTTGTTGGCTATAAGAGCATATGCGTGCTTATTGCAGCTTTAGACATTTCTGGTACGGCTAATCGATGCAGTAAGCGCAAGTATGTGCTTACTGCTCACCAAAACGCACGATTTGTTGCCTATAAGAGTAAATGTGAGTTTACAGGTACCTTTAGTATTAGCCTTTTGAGTCCCCTGCCGGGCGTTGATGCAGCGGCAGCAGGGGCGTGTACGGTACATGAAATAGGTTCGGCATAGTTCGGATGATGACTGATTGTAAGAAAATAAAGCTAGACGCGGGCGCGTTGGAGCTCTGTCGTGAGCAGAGGCACGACCTCGAATAAATCACCCACGATGCCGTAATCCGCAACGCCGAAGATCGGAGCGTCGGGGTCTTTGTTGATTGCGACTATGACGCGCGATTGGCTCATGCCGGCAAGATGCTGAATGGCACCGCTGATGCCGCAGGCGATATAAAGCTGCGGAGTAACGACCTTGCCGGTTTGCCCGATTTGCAGCGCATAATCGCAGTAGCCGGCATCGCAGGCGCCGCGCGAGGCGCCCACAGCGCCGCCGAGCGCGGCGGCCATCGCTTGCAGCGGCTCGAAGCCTGCTGCGCTGCGCACGCCTCGACCGCCGGATACGACGATGTCGGCTTCGGCGAGATCAAGCTGGCCGCCGGTGCGGCGCACAAGGCTGCGCACGGCGGTGTAAAGCGGCGGCACCGTGAACGGCAGAGCCTGAACGGTGCCCGTAATGTCGGCGGCGTCCAAGGGCTCCGCCGCCGGCAAATTATTCGGGCGCACCGTGATGACCCACGGATGGCCCGGCAAGAAGCTGCGCCGCTCGAACGCCTTGCCGGCGTAGAGCGGGCGAATGAATAAGGCGTCATCGCCATCCGTTGTCTCGATGGCGATGACGTCAGCGATGTGGCCGGCGCCATGGGCCGCGGCCACGCGGGGCGCGAGCTCGCGCCCCATAGCGGTGTGGCCGAGCAACAGCGCGTCCGGCTGCACCGCAGCCATGGCTGCGCCAAGGGCGGCGATGTACGCCTCGGGCGCGAAGGCGCGGAGGGAAGGATCGTCGGCGATATGCACGACGTCCGCCCCCCGCGCGGTAAGCGCGGCGGCTTCTTCCGCCGCGCCGCCGGAGCAGGCAAGGACGGCATGGACAGCGCCGTCCTTGCCTGCAAGCCGCCTTGCTGCGCCGAGTGCCTCCAGCGCTACGCGGCGGAGTGCGCCGTCCCGGCTTTCTGCAAATACGAGAATCGTTTTGGACATAGGATACTGCTCCTTTCCCATAACTTTATTACTGAGAACGTGATGTGACTGCTATAAACTAACTAGTTACTTAAATGCTGCTATGAGCGAACGGGGTTACCTCGTTCTACAGCGAACGAACTGATTACTTCAAATACTGCTACCAACTATTGGATGACCTCAATTGTTTCTAGAACTAACTAGTTCCTTCAATTACTCCTGCGTCTCGCGTAGAGACATAAGGAGCGAATGGGATGAGTATTTTCGAGTAGCTTGCTACGGTTAGAACTGATGCTAAACGGTAGAGACTCAACTATTCAATGATATCGATAGCAAGCCGCAGCCATGCATGTCTTAACTAACTAGTTCCTTCAATTACTCCTGCATAGCGACTTACGCAGCAACGCATTCCCCAGCCTTTGAGCTCCGAACCAGCACTACACTGCAGTTTATACAATAGAAACCTCACATCAGGGCCATATTCACGGGCTACGCTGCACTTTTGCAATAGAATGGTTCACTCATCTCATCTAGAGCTCATCTATGGATGATTCTGCTGCACAAACTGCAGTGTAGATGAGTAAACTCAGCTCCGAATGCGATTCTATTGCACAAACTGCAACGTAGCTTTGCTAACTTACGCTCTTTCATCCAATTAACTCAGCATCGTGACCGTATTTCATACGAATCTGCTGCGAGCACTTTTTCTGGCATCCACCAACACTATCAAACCCCCACCATCCCCGTTGCAAATACAACGCGGTGAGCTCAGTGTTTAAGAAGCTGCGCTTCTCCCACCAACACCCTCAAAGAAGCTGCGCTTCCTCCACCAACACCCCCAAAGAAGCTGCGCTTCTCCAACCAACACCCTCAAAGAAGCTTAGCTTCTTCCCGCAAAAGCGACACAAGCGCGCTCGCTTGCTCCGCCGGAGCACCGGGGATGCGTTTGCCCGCTGCCCTCGGCGGTGGCGGGAGCAGCTTCGAGCGGGTGGTGCGCGGTGCAACGCTTTCAGCTGTGAGCGCGCCGCTGCCGGTCAGCTCGTCGAGCGGCACGGTGCGCAGCGGCTTGCGCTTTGCCTTCATAATGCCCGGCAGCGACGGATAACGCGGCTCGTTGAGGCCCTGCTGCGCCGTAATGAGCGCCGGCAGCGGGATTGATACGGTTTCCGTATCGCCTTCGATATCGCGCTCGACTAATGCGTAGCGCTCAGCGGTTACCGTTACAGGAGCGCTAAGCACGCCAGCCGCTGGCAGTGCGCCTAGCTCGCCTGCAGTAACAATGGTGACCTTAACAGCGGAGGTGGCATGCGGCAAGGAAAGCCGCTCAGCCACTTGAAGCGCCACGCTTCCAGCGCCGCTATCGACTGCGAATAAGCCAGCTAGCAGCAGATCGGGAGCGAGCGGCTCAATGACGGCAGCCAGCGCGGCAGCGATGGAGGTACCGTCATCTGACAAGGCAGAGCTATCCAGCCGTATCGCTTCATCCGCTCCAATTGCCAGCGCAGTGCGGAGCGCCTCTTGCGAGCGCTCGGGTCCGCAGGTAACGACGATCACCTCGCCGCCGTGCTGCTCGCGCTGGCGAAGCGCCTCTTCCAGCGCATACTCGTCGTAAGGATTAATGACAAATTTGGCTTCTGATTCATCGACACCCGTCTCCGTTACGACGATTTTCTCCTCGGTATCGAACGTTTGCTTGAGAAGCACCACTATTTTCAGCATAGAAGCTCCCTCACTTATTTCGATATTTGGTTAACACGTCCATCATTGCTACGATATGACGATTGGCAAATGAATAGACCGTACGCATTCGCCTTCCGAGCGGCATGTTCAACGCAAAAAGCTCATATACATGGAGCACCGCGGCTATTTTGAAAGCGTTCTAAAGCTTGTCCGACTACTTCGCGCAGAGCTGCTTGTTCCATGAGCCGGCATATATGAGGGGGCGAGGCATATGCCAACGTATTTGGCGTTAAAGCAGGTCGATCAATGGCTGATCTGGGGAAGATGGACATTGTTTGCGGCGGTTGTGCTTATTGCTGTTTCTATGTTCGTGCTTGTTGTGCAGAGGCGCCTCTTGTACATGCGGCTTGGGGTTCCGACGGTGTTTAAGCGGTATCAACGCGAGCCGAAAAACAGCAAATCCAGCTTCAGCGGCCAAGTGCTCGGCCATCGCAAGCTGCTGAACGATGTACGCAGCGGAATCATGCATTTGGTTTATTTTTACGGCTTTATTGTGCTTCAGTTTGGCGCGGTGGACTTGATTTGGAAGGGGCTGAACGAAGGTGTGCCGCTCCCGCTGCCCTACTATAACGGGTTCTCGCTGACGCAGGAGATGACGGTAACGCTTGTGTTTGCTGCTGTTCTTTATGGCGCATTTCGTCGTTATGGGGAAAGGCTTCCTCGGTTAAAAAGGGGCTGGAAGCCGTCGCTTGTCATGTGGTTTATCGGCTCCTTAATGCTCACTATTCTTTTGTCTTTAGCCTTCGAGCGGCTGGCTGCGACCAGTGGGCATGGAGCCTCTATCGTAGAAGCAAGCTATGCCCCGGTAAGCAATCAGCTGGCTATGCTGCTCGAGAGCATGGGCGTACAGCCGCAAAGCGCGGCAGCCCATGCGGGATTTGAATTGTTTTGGTGGCTGCATCTGCTTGTGCTGCTGGGCTTCCTCGTTTATGTGCCGCAGTCGAAGCATTTTCATTTGCTGACTGCTCCGGTCAATCTGTGGTTCCGGCGCAGCACGCCGCCTGGCCGTCTTACGCCGCTGAATTTGGAGGACGAGGAGGCGGAAACTTTCGGCGCGGGGAAGGTGGAGCATTTTACGCAAAAGCAGATGCTTGATTTGTATGCCTGCGTAGAGTGCGGACGCTGTACCCATGTTTGCCCGGCTGCGAGTACCGGGAAGCTGCTGTCTCCGATGCATCTGATCGTGAAGCTAAGGGATCATTTGACCGAAAAAGGCGCCGCTATTACGTCGAAGTCGCCATGGCTGCCTGCGAGCATATGGCAATCCAAAACAAATGTCCCTTACGCCCATGTCATGGGAGCGGTGCTTCCTGCATGGGAGACAGAATCCGAGGGGGGGACCAATATCGAGCCGACGATGGCGGCGCAGGCAGGTGCATGGAGCGTGAGAGAAGGCGCAAAGCCGGAGGAGGTGGAGCTGATCGGCGAGGTGCTGACCGAGGAGGAGCTTTGGGCATGCACGACCTGCCGCAATTGCGAGGAGCAGTGTCCAGTCGGCAATGAGCATGTCGACAAAATCATCGATATGCGCCGTTATCTGGTATTGATGGAAGGCAGGCTGCCATCCGACGGGCAGAGAGCGCTTCAGAACATCGAGCGCCAGAGCAATCCTTGGGGCTTGCCGCGCGCTGAGCGGGCAGCTTGGATTGCCGATTGCGAGAGCCGCACCGGCATACGGGTCGCAACGATGCAGGAGCTGAAGCAGCAGGGCAAACAGGCGGACATCCTGCTTTGGGCCGGCTCAATGGGTGCTTATGATATGCGGAGCCGCCGCGTTTTGTACGACGTGGTGCGGCTGCTTGACCAAGCGGGAGTCAGCTTCGCGACACTAGGCCATGAGGAGAAAAGCTCGGGCGATACGGCAAGGCGGATCGGCAACGAGCTGCTTTTTCAAGAGCTGTGCCGCGAGAACATAGAGACGCTCAGCAAGTATGACGTCAAGCAAATCGTGACTGCTTGCCCGCATACCTACAACACGTTCAAAAATGAATATCCCGATTTTGGCTTCTGCCCGGACATCGTCGTGGAGCATCATACCGAGCTGCTTGCGCGTTTGCTTGCGGAGGGCTCGCTGCAGCCGGTGCATACGATTGACGAGCGCGTGACGGTACATGATTCCTGTTATCTCGGTCGCTACAACGACACCTACGAGGCGCCGCGCAGTCTGCTTAGAGCCATTCCGGGAGTGACGATTGAGGAAATGGAGCGCTCACGCTCAAACGGGATGTGCTGCGGCGCGGGCGGCGGATTGATGTGGATGGAGGAGCATTCGGGCACGCGGGTCAACCATGCAAGAACGGCGCAAGCGCTTGAGGTGAAGCCGTCTGTCATCAGCTCGGCCTGTCCGTACTGCCTCACGATGATGGAGGATGGGCTAAAGGCATTGTCTGCGGATGAGAAAGTGATCGCACGCGATGTGGCGGAGCTGCTGGCTGAAAGCGTATTTGGCGAGTAAGCGAGCTGTCATTTGGTTTGATTGAAAAAGAAGGAGGCTGCCTATGACGTTACAAGCGTCGCAAAAAAACGCCGGCTCCATTCGCAGAGCCGCCGTTATCGGCTCCGGCGTAATGGGTGCCGGCATCGCCGCGCATCTTGCGAATGCGGGCATGGAAGTAGCGCTGCTGGATGTGATCCCGCAGAAGCTTGCGGAAGAGGAGGAGCGGAAGGGACTGACGCTCTCTGATGCCAAGGTGCGCAATCGGCTGGCAAGCGCTGCCGTTGCCAGAATGGGCAAGGCGCAGCCTGCGCAGCTCTATGACCCGTCTTGGTCTTCACGCATCACGCCGGGAAATTTAACCGATCATTTGGAAGCGATTGGCGAGGCGGATTGGATCGTTGAAGCGGTTGTCGAGCGGCTGGATATTAAGCGGGAGGTGCTAGCTGCAATTGAAGCGGCTCGCAAGCCGGGAGCCATCGTCTCTACCAACACGTCGGGCTTGTCGGCAGCGTCGATGGTAGAGGGCCGAAGCGAGGAGTTTCGCCGACATTTTGGCGTGACGCATTTTTTTAACCCGCCGCGGTATATGAAGCTCGTCGAGATCGTTCCGACCGCAGACACCGCTCCCGAGGTCGTGGGGCTGCTGAAGGAGGTTTGCGAGAAGCGGCTCGGCAAGGGCGTCGTCATTGCGAAGGATACGCCAAACTTCATTGCGAACCGGATCGGAACGTTCGGTATGCTCATCACGCTTGAGGATACGCTGCGCTTTGGACTGACGGTAGAAGAGACAGACGCCTTGACCGGTCCTGCAATGGGCAGGCCGAAGACGGCGACGCTGCGCATGCTCGATCTGGTTGGGCTCGATACGCTGCTGCATGTTGTGGACAATGTGCGGGAGAGAAGCAGCGACCCTGCGGAACAGGCCGTATTTGCAAGGCCGCCGCTGCTGGAGCAGCTTGTAGCGTCCGGCAGGCTTGGCGAGAAGTCGGGTGCCGGCTTTTATAAGAAGGTGAAGGGCAAAGGCGGCAGCGAGATTGAATCGCTTAAGCTGGATACGCTCGAGTACGGGCCGAAACGCGCTGTCAGCTCACCCGTCATTGATGCCTCCAAAGCGGCGAAGGGAGCGGCGGCAAAGGTGAGAACGCTGCTTCGCACCGATCCTCGTGACCGCTACGCGAAGTTCGCATGGTCGACGATCAAAAAAACGCTTCTCTATTCAGCCGCTCAAGTTGGTGTTATTGCGGATTCCATCTCGGATATCGACCGCGCGATGCGCTGGGGCTTCAACTGGGAGCTGGGCCCGTTCGAGCTGTGGGATGCGATTGGGCTCCGGGAATCGGTGAAGCTGATGGAGAAGGAGGGCGAGGAAGTTCCGGCATGGGTAAGCGCTTGGCTGGAAGCGGGCCATGAAAGCTTTTATAGGGCGGAGGGCAGCGAACGGGTCTATTCGGCGAGCGGCGCATACAAGCAGGAAGAAGCGGAAGCGGACTCGATTTCCTTAGCGGCGTTAAAGGCTTCCGGTAAAACGGTGCTCTCCACGTCCGGCGCAAGCCTGATCGACATTGGGGATGACGTTGTGCTGCTCGAATTTCATTCGCAGAACAATGCGATTGGGGGAGACATCTTATCCGCCATTCGGCAAAGCGTGAAGGAGGTATCGCAAAATTGGCGCGGGCTGGTCCTTGCGAACGAAGGACGGAATTTTTGCGTCGGCGCGAATCTGATGCTTCTGTTGATGGAAGCGCAGAACGGCGAATGGGATGAGGTCGAGGATATTATTCGCTTCTTCCAGGGCAGCATGCTTGATCTGAAGCGGCTTGACCGTCCAGTCGTTGCCGCTCCGCACCGGATGACGCTAGGCGGCGGGGTAGAAGCCTGCTTGCCTGCCGATCGCATTGTGTATTCGCCAGAGACATACTTTGGACTCGTGGAGACGGGAGTGGGCCTTATTCCTGCGGGCGGGGGCTGCAAGGAAGCGGCTGCGATGGCGGCTGAACGGGCTCTTATTGCAAATGGCGGCAAGCCGGGCGGAGACCTGCAGCCGCATTTGAATGTGCTGTTCGAGACGATTGCGATGGCCAAAACCTCCTCTAGCGGCTATGAGGTTAGAGGGCTTGGATTGATGCGGCCGCAGGATACGGTCATTATGCGGCAGGAGGCGCGCATCGCCGAAGCGAAGCGGGCGGTGCTGGAGCTTGACCGGGCGGGCTACTCGCCGCCGGCCGAGGGGCGTATTCGCGTTGCCGGGCGTGAAGGCAAGGCGGTGCTGAAGGTAGCGGTGCAGGCGATGCAGCTAAGCGGCTACATTAGCGAGCATGACGCGCTTATTGCCGGCAAGCTTGGCGCTGTGCTCGCAGGCGGCGACATTCAGCCGGGCGCTGAAGTGAGCGAGCAGTATTTGCTCGATTTGGAATGCGAAGCGTTCCTCAGCCTTTGCGGCGAGCGCAAAACGCAGGATCGCATGAGCCATATGCTGGCGACGGGCAAACCGCTGCGCAACTAACTTTCAAAGGAGGAGAGCGAAAATGTCAGCTTCATCACCGTTTGAGGATCACGACCGCGATGCCGTTATCGTTGCTGCGGTGAGGACGGCGGTCGGCAAAGCATCAAAGGGGAGCTTGGCGGAGACGAGGGCGGAGGATCTAGGCCGAGCGGTGCTGCAAGGCGCGCTTGAGAGGCTGCCCGGCTTATCGCCTGAGCTTATTGAGGATGTGATTATCGGCTGCGCGATGCCCGAAGGCGAGCAGGGGCTGAACATGGCTCGCACTATCTCGCTCTATTCGGGCTTGCCGGTTACGACGCCAGCCGTCACCATTAACCGATTTTGCGCATCGGGGCTGCAGGCCATCGCTTATGCAGCGGAGCGCATACGGCTTGGCGATGCCGATATCATCGCGGCTGGCGGCGTCGAGAGCATGAGCCATGTGCCGATGACGGGCTTTAAGCTCTCGCCCCATCCGGCCATCGTGGATACAAGACCTGAAGTGTATATGGGCATGGGGCATACAGCGGAAGAGGTTGCCCGCCGCTATGGCGTGACGCGCGAGGCGCAGGATGCCTTCGCATCCTCGAGCCATCGCAAGGCGGCGGCAGCTATTGAAGTGGGACGCTTCCAAGCGGAAATCGTACCGATAACGACAAGCCGCTCGGGCGTAAACGACGCGGGACGGCCTTGGTCGAAGGTTATTCAATTCGATACCGATGAAGGAGTGCGGCCGGAGACGACCGTCCAGTCGCTAGCGCCGCTTAAACCGTCGTTCGCCCGCGAGGGAACGGTTACGGCAGGCAATACCTCGCAAATGAGCGATGGAGCAGCAGCCGTTATCGTGATGAGCAGGGCTCGCGCGAAGGAGCTGGGCCTGCGCCCGCTCGCCGTATTCCGCAGCTACAGCGTAGCTGGCGTAGCGCCTGAGGTGATGGGCATCGGTCCAATCGAAGCGGTGCCTAAAGCGCTCCGCAAAGCAGGCATTACGCTTGATCAGGTCGATCTCTTCGAGCTTAACGAAGCTTTTGCCGCACAGTGTGTTCCGATCATAAGGGAGCTTGGCATCAATCCTGAGATCGTAAACGTAAACGGCGGGGCGATCGCGCTTGGGCATCCGCTTGGCTGTACGGGAACAAAGCTGACGGTGTCGCTCATACATGAGCTTGGCCGCAGAGGCGGCGGGATCGGCGTCGTGACGATGTGCGTAGGCGGCGGGATGGGAGCAGCCGGAGTGATCGAAGTATACGGCAGCTAAATCGGATGAACAGCTCATTCTATTAAAGATTAATGCCCATTATTATTTACGATCTTAATAAACGATATGACTGAAGGGAGACCTGCTGCATGACGGAGACGATACGATTTGGCGGTCGGTTTGTCGTGGAGGACAGTTTGCCGGAATCGGTTGTGACGCCCGAGGATTTTACGGATGAGCAGCGGATGATGGGGGAAGCGGCGCAGCAGTTTTTGGAGGCTGAAATTACGCCGCGCGATGCGGATCTGGAGGCGCTGAACTACGACTTGACCGTAGAGCTGATGCGCAAAGCCGGCGATCTGGGTTTGCTGGGCGCCGATGTGCCGGAGGCTTACGGCGGTTTAGGTCTAGATAAGGTGAGCACGACGCTGCTGGCGGAAACGTTAGCGCGAGCTTCATCGTTTGCGCTCTCGGTAGGTGCTCACACGGGCATCGGCACGCTGCCTATCGTGTTTTTCGGCACGAAGGTGCAAAAGGAGGCTTACCTTCCCGCGCTTGCAGCGGGAGAACGCATTGCGGCTTATTGCTTAACCGAGCCGGCTTCTGGCTCAGATGCTTTAGGGGCCAAGACTACTGCGAGGCTGTCTCATGATGGCAAGCATTATGTACTGAACGGCTCCAAGCTGTATATAACGAACGCCGGCTTTGCCGATTTGTTTATCGTATATGCGAAGGTAGACGGGGAGCATTTTACCGCTTTTATCGTCGAGAAGGGAATGCAGGGGTTCAGTATCGGGCCAGAGGAGCATAAGATGGGCATCAAGGGCTCGTCAACACGTCCATTATTTTTTGAAGACGTGCCGGTTCCCGTAGAAAACGTGCTAGGGGAGATTGGCAAAGGGCATCATATCGCCTTTAACATTTTGAACATCGGACGGTTCAAGCTTGGGGCAGCCTGCCTTGGCTCATCCAAAGAGACGATCGAGCTGGCATCGGCTTATGCCAATACGCGCAAGCAATTCGGGAGGGCGATCTCCGCGTATCCGCTCATTGGCGCCAAGCTGGCCGACATGAACATTCGCACGTACGTGATGGAGAGCATGGTTTACCGGACTGCCGGCTGGATCGATGCGATGCTGAAGACAACGGAGCTCAGCGGCGAAGGGGCAGACGATGGCATGAAGGTTGCAAAGGCAATCGGGGAGTATGCGATAGAATGCTCGATCGTCAAAGTGTTTGCATCCGAAGCACTCGATTTTGTTGCGGATGAAGGGGTGCAAATTCACGGCGGCTACGGCTACATTCGCGAGTATAAGGTAGAGCGGATTTATCGGGATTCGCGGATCAATCGGATTTTTGAAGGGACGAACGAAATTAACCGGATGCTCATTCCCGGCACGCTGATGAAGAAGGCTTTGAAGGGCGAGCTGCCGCTGCTGCGCAAGGCGCGTGCACAGCAAGCCGAGCTGGTGCAGCCGATGCCGCTTCCGTCGTTTGAGAAGCCGCTTAGCAAGGAAGCGTACCGCGTCGCGCAGGCGAAAAAGACGTTTCTCGCCATAGGTGGGCTTGCTGTTCAGAAGCTGGGCCTGCGGCTTGAGCAGGAGCAGGAGGTGCTTTGCTCGCTTGCCGATTTAATGATCAACATATTTGCTATGGAAAGCGCGCTGCTGCGTTCCCAAAAGATTTGGAAGCAAAGCGGGGGCGTCGTTTCTGAGAAAACGGAAAATGTTATTGCGATGACGACGGTCTTCGTGCAGGAGTCCATGGAGAAGGTGGAGTCGCTGGCGAAGCTTGCGCTTGCCGCTCTGGAGCAGGGAGACGGGCTGCAAATGCAGCTTTCGATTCTGAAGAAGCTTATGCGCGCGCCGCTATCGGATACGGTAGCTTTGAAGCGATCGATTGCCGCTCGCGTCATTCGCAGTGAGCATTATGTCGTGTGAAGGGGGAGAGCATGAATGGATTCGCTCAGACCGGAAGACCCGTCTTTGCCCGAACAACCGCCTGCCGAAGTTGAAAAGCACACGCGTCCATGGCTGCACCATTACCCGAAGGAGGTTTCTCCTTCGCAGAGCTATCCCGATCAGAGCATCGTCCAATTTTTATTGAATGCGGTCAAAAGCCATCCGAACCATACGGCGGTTTATTTCCTCGGCAAAGCCGTGACCTACAAGCAGCTGCATGATGATGCTGTCAGCCTGGCCTACGGTCTCCTTTCGTTTGGCATAGCCAAAGGAGACCGCGTTGCGATTATGCTTCCGAATTGTCCGCAGGCCGTTATAGCCTATTATGGCGTGCTTCTCGCAGGCGGCATCGTCGTACAGACGAATCCGCTCTACGTTGAGCGCGAGCTGGAGCATCAGCTGGCTGATAGCGGAGCCGTCGCCATCATTACGGTTGATCTGCTCTATCAACGCTTGTCGCGGGTACGCGGCAAGCTTCCTGAGGAGGGTCCGCTGCCTAAGCTTAGGCATGCCATCATTACGTCAATCAAGGATGGACTTCCGTTTCCGAAAAATCTGCTCTATCCCCTGAAGCAGCGCAAAGAGGGCTTTCGTGCGGACATTCCATATGGCAGCTATGGCGTAGTCGCGTATAAGAAGCTGCTGTCCGCAAAGCAGCCGTCTTCGCTGCTGCCAGCGCCTGCCAAGAGCGCCGAGCTAGCTGTGCTGCAATATACGGGCGGCACAACTGGCACGCCAAAGGGCGTGATGCTGTCGCATGGCAACCTCATTGCCAATACGATGCAAATCTCGGCTTGGTGCTATAAGGCGGTGGATGGGAAGGAACGTTTTCTTGCGGCGCTGCCTTTGTTTCACGTATTTGGATTAACCGTATTAATGAATATGTCGGTGCTGCGCGCAGGCACGCTTATTCTGCTTCCTCGTTTTGAAGTAGAGACGGTGCTGCAAACGATCAATCAGCAGAAGCCGACGATTTTTCCGGGGGCGCCTACGATGTATGTTGCGCTTATCAATCATAAGGCAGCTGCAAAAACGGATCTTTCCTCTATTAATGTATGTATAAGCGGATCGGCGGCTTTGCCGCTTGAGGTGCAGGAGCAGTTCGAGGCGATGACCGGCGGCAGGCTTATTGAAGGCTACGGCCTCTCGGAGGCCTCTCCGGTAACGCATGCCAATCCGATATGGGGGCATCGCAAAATCGGCACGATTGGCATACCTCTCCCCGATACCGATGCAGCAGTTATCGACCCGGAAACCGGTGAAAGACTAGGGATAGGCGAGCTTGGCGAGCTTGTTGTACGCGGCCCGCAGGTTATGCAGGGCTACTGGAGAAAACCTGTGGAAACCGATCAGGTGCTGCGGGATGGCTGGCTGCATACAGGCGATCTCGGAACGATGGATGAAGATGGTTTCTTTACCGTAATGGATCGGATTAAGGATGTGATCATTGCAGGCGGGTTCAACATTTATCCGCGCGAGGTAGAGGAGGTGCTGTTCGAGCATCCGGCTGTTCGTGAAGCAGCGGTTATCGGCGTGAAGGATAAATACCGGGGCGAGACGGTGAAAGCATTTATTGTGTTTAAGGAAGGCTGGCAGGTTTCGAGCTATCAGCTGGATCGCTGGTGCAGAGAGCGGTTGGCGTCTTACAAAGTGCCGCATCACTATTCCTTTCGGGAAACGCTTCCAAAAACGATGATCGGAAAGGTGCTTCGCCGGAAGCTGCAGGAGGAGGAAGCGGAGAAGCAGTCTGCCGAGGACAAGGGAGAGTGAATGGCATGGATGAGGATTGGTTTATTCAGCAAGCGGATCAAGCAGGTCACCTGACAAGGCTTGCGGAGCGCGCGCAAGCGACGTTCTGGGGAGTGCTCGGGTGCGAGGTTGTGCAGGCAAATGGCAATAAGGCAACCATCTGCTTGGATGCTTCGGAGCGGCATTTGAATTTGCTTGGCATCGTTCACGGCGGCGTACTAATGTCGCTGCTGGATAATGCAATGGGGCTCGTGGTTATGCTGGCTGTGCCGGAAGAGCGAACGGTTACAGCGAATTTAAACACACAGTTTCTTGCAAGCAGCAAAGGCGGCGTAGTTGTGTGCGAGGCAGAGATGGTGCATCGTACCAAACGAACGCTGACGCTGCAAGCGCATGTTAAAGACGACGGAGGCAAGCTGCTTGGCCTTGGAATGGGAACATATCGAATTATTTAAGGTGGCGGAAGCGGGCAATTTGCTTGCCCGCTTCCGATTCGCTATAATACCAAATATATGGAAAGTATTAAGGCTTTAAAAATGATTAATAGTTGACCGTTTTCTTACCGATAAAGGAATTAGAAGGGAGGCGAGGATATGGTGCAGGGCTGGGTTACAACATTGGTGCTTGCCTTCGGAATTATTGTTGCCATTATTGGCGTCATCGCATATTTAAGAATGTTTCGTAAAGACAGGCTCTCTTCAACGTCCCAGGAGTCCGTCGATATCTCGCCTCCCAACAGCAACAATCCAGTAAAACTAATGGATAGCGGGAATAATAAGGATACCAAAACTGAACATGCCTCGCGACCAGATTAATAATTGTTAACTTTCATATTCGAAATCAAAATGTTATAATAGTAAGAAAAATGCGAACATTGTGACTCATTGGCCATGGAGTTACCTGCACCGAATGGGGGGTTCTTGCGGTGTATTTACCGCATGCGGTCTCGTATAATGCTGTTTAGGACGACCATCCAACGTAAAGGGGAGGAGATTTCATGGCGAAGCATAGCCAGAATGAAGTCAAGGAAAGCCTGAAGGAACTCACGAGAATTTTTCAACCCAAGGACCCGCGTAAATTTGTTAAGGAGTACATTCGCAAGTACCGGATTACCGGTGGCTACGAGGATGAATTAACGACATTGGTGGAAAATGAATTAGGCAGAATGAACTCCTCGGTCAGCTAACTCATCATGTAAAATACGGCTTTGTAAGCTGCCTTCCAGCAGCATGCAAAGCCTTTTTTGTTTATCAGGGCTGCTTACGGCAGTGCTATTGGTTACCTTCTTGGTCATGTCTAATGATTTCATCGGCTACAGCTTGCGGCGGATAGGATAGCATGATATATCCCATTGTCGTGACCGTTACCCTTTCGCCGACATTCAAGTCATTATACAGATTGATATCGTTAACGTGATAAACCATTATGTCATCTTTATCTTCATTATTCAGAAAATAGGAGAGGGATTTTGTTTTAGCTTCTTCTTCAGAAAGGTGATGGACGACCGTTATGGTAGCAATGTTATTGCCGTTGATTCTTTTTTCAATGATAAAATCTCCCATTTCCGATTTTGTGCTATAAGCGATGATTACTGCTATTAAAGAAATTAGTAAAAACACAAGAGCAAACCTTCGTTTCATTATCGTTCCTCCCTTCATTATCCGATCAATCGAATTAGCTTGAAAATGTTGATCAAATTATTTACGTTGTTAAATCATGTAATGTTGCGGTATAGCTGGTCATTTGACATATGTAAACGTTTTACAAAAAACCATGCTTTAGGAATTATCGGTGCAGCTGCCTCCTTTTTTATTCGCTTTTAACCCCCTCAAACTTAATTTCGCCATATATGATCGGCATGTGTATCCTTTTTCCCGAATAAGTTATACATAGACAAATCTACTTGTTATCGTACTGCGGTTACACCTGTGAAGCGGATTTTGCTCGGCAAAACCTAGGTCTACGCTTACGAAGTGGATTTTGCTGCCTCAAAACTAGGTCTATGCTTACGAAGTGGATTTTGCTACGCAAAACCAGGTCTATGCTTACGAAGTGTTTTTGCTTCGCAAAAACTTAAGGAGGTTAGTACACACATGGCAGTGGATTTGAAAACGAAGGAACATATTCGAGGCATTCGCAAGGCTGGGCGTATTGTTGCTGCCTGTCACAAGGCACTCTCGAAGAGGATAGCGCCGGGAGTCACGACGCAGGAAATTGATCGCTTTGTTGAACGGTTCATGCTTGATCGCGGAGCAACGCCAGCTCAGAAGGGCTACAAGGGATACCCGTTTGCCACGAGTGCTTCCGTTAATGAGGTTGTCTGCCATGGCTTTCCCGATTCGGAGCCGCTTGAAACAGGCGATATCGTCACCATTGACATGGTGGCTGACTTGAATGGCTGGAAAGCGGATTCCGCATGGACTTATGCGATTGGCAAGACGAATGCGGCAACGGAAAAACTGCTTCTTGCAGCCGAGCAAGCGCTGCTTGACGGCATTAAGCAGGCTAAGCTCGGTAATCGGCTAGGCGATATAGGCTATGCGGTGCAGACAAGAGCGGAGAGGGCTGGCTTTGAGGTCGTCACATCGTTCGTCGGTCATGGCATCGGCAGAAGCATGCATGAATATCCTGAGGTCATGCATCAAGGCATACCTGGTCAGGGAATTGAGCTCGAGGAAGGCATGGTTATTACGATAGAGCCGATCGTTACTGCTGGCAGGGCGGACGTATACATTACGCAGGACGGCTGGACGGCCCGGACGAGGGACGGGGCGTGGGCGGCACAATTTGAACATACGGTAGCGATTACAAAGGAAGGCCCGATTGTATTGACACGCTGGGATTGATGAGGAGAAGTTAATTTGCGATGCAAGCTCAAAAAGCCGAGCGAGCGCAGGGTATCGAGCCTGCACCTGCACGGCCTTTTTAATGAATGAGGCAAACGTTATTAATCAATGATGGCTTCAACTTCTATTTCAACAAGCAAGAGCGGGTCTATTAGCGCTTTTACCTCCACCATCGTCGCAACAGGCTGAATATGTTTGAAAAACTCGCCATGAGCCTTGCCGATTTCTTCCCACTGGGAGATGTCAGTCACGAACATTCTTGTCCGTACGACATGGGACATCTCAGCCTCCAGCTCATTCAGCGCTTTCTCAATCGTTTGCAAAATGTATTTCGTCTGCTCGTAGGGATTCCCGATCCCGACAACCTCACCATCCTTCATAGCAGTAGTTCCTGCCACTTCAATTCGATTGCCAATGCGGATGGCACGGCAATAGCCGACGAGAGGCTCCCAAGGCGAGCCTGTAAAGACTTGCTTTCTGCTCAAAATATCTACTCCTGTCTGTTGGTATTAAATATTCCTTTGATTTTAAGCGCATACTATGCGGAGCGTCAATTAAGCAGCCATTCCCCTAACGGTGTAGTGACGGATCCTTCACCAGCCTGTAGTTGGAAAGAGGCTGTGCATGGAATCCTTCCAGCTCATTGGTATCATCTTAACGATTAAGAAGCATAATAACACAGCAGCATCTATATCGATCGTTTCAGCAGAATATGCTTCTGGCCGATTTCCCCGCCTAATAGTGTATTTGTAGACATGCAGAATATTACCGCTCGCTGCTGGCTATATAGAATGGACTTGTACACATAAATAAGCGTTGCCATATAGGATGGAAAAAAGCTAAAAAAACGCTCAGTGGCGGTTTTTTAGCTTTTTTTGTTACCCATTTATTGAAATGATCATTGCTGTAAATCCTCGACTATCTACTGAAGCTTCTATAAATCCGGCAGAAGCGAACCCAACAATGGTAAACGAATAATTATAGGTTCCTGGTGCAGGATGATCTACCCAGTTTAGGGGAGTGGTTACCGTTGCTTGATCAAAACCCGGTTGATTCGGATTTTGAAAGATAGCGGCATTATTGACGGCAATAATGTCATTCGGATAACTATTGTACTTTTTTACAAATAGAAAGCTTTCATGGCGTCGTATCTGCGTCCTAACGGCGTTATAATGGAGGAAGAAAATATATGGCGGAGCTTCACTGTTTCCGATGAGGGGGAAGGCATAGCAATGAGCGGACAATTGGATCGGCTTCGCAAGGGCTATGGAAAAAAACTCGTTTCGCTTCATGCTTGGAACGGCTGGATTGTCGTTATTTTAGCGTTGACCGGACTTATATTGATAGGCGGCTTCTGGCGGGGCATTCTCGGAGAGGGCCGGGTATGGATCAAGTGGGCGCATATTGTCGTCGGGATTGCATCGATTATGCCGGTTATCTATTACCTGCTGCTTGCGGGCAAGCATTGGAAGCAGCTGAAGCAAAAGCCGTGGCAGCGATTTAATGTGCTTGTGGTGCTTGGTTTATTGCTCGGCTGGTTCGGGTCTGGCGTTCTGTTATGGCAGTTCAAAGCGGTGGGTCCGAGTGTATCAAACGTTGCGCTAGTCGTGCATGAGTTGCTGACATGGATCGGCCTTCCGTATATCATTTATCACTCCATCACCCGGGTTAAGTGGTTGAAGGAACCGAATCGCCGCACCATCAAAGATGAACGGGAAGCGGATAGGATTCAACCTGCCGGCTCGCCTCAGCCTGTTTATACGCGCAAGGCGTTTATTCGCGGAGCTATTGGCGTTGGCCTTGCTGTTACGGTTGGACCTTCCTTTCTAAAATGGCTGGGTACCTCGCTATTAGATGTTCGCGGGGGCCAGACGATTGAAAATCTGATCGAAAAGGATGCTAATATGCTGCTTCCGGCACCCGAGCCGCTGCCTGCATCAGCGCCGCCGCTTGGCGGAGGAGCCATTGGACAATTCCGCGTTTACACGGTGACGCCGGTCCCTTCTTTTACGAATGCGGATTGGTCGTTCACGATAGATGGGCTGGTCGAAAAATCGTTCAAATGGGATTGGAAGCAGTTTGTGGCGCTGAAGCGAACGGTACAGGTTAGCGATTTTCACTGCGTGACCGGCTGGTCCGTGTACAAAAACACGTGGGAGGGCATTCCGCTCAAGCAGCTGCTGAAGATGGCGGGCGTGAAGTCCAGCGCGCAAACGGTAAAGCTGTATTCGGGCGATGGCGTGTATACCGATACTTTAACGCTCGAGCAAGCCGACATGGACGATGTGATGGTTGCGGTTATGCATGACGGCAAGCCGATCCCGAGCGATCTGGGCGGACCTGTCCGTCTTATCGTTCCGAAAATGTACGCGTACAAGTCGGTGAAATGGCTAAATCGCATCGAATTGATAGAAGGCGAGCATGTCGGGTATTGGGAGGCTCGCGGTTACGCGAATGACGCTTGGGTGTAGATGTCTTGTGAAAGTCGATATAAGAGTGAAGGAGGAGGGAGGGCAGAGGACTGTCCTCCTTTTTGTGCAAGTTTTTAGGGCTTCATGGATTGGGCATTCTTCCCGTATGCTTCCGAGCGATTCGCGAGGCAGGATTTTGCGGTCGTTACTAATGCTAAAAAAATACAGGTTATTCGTAAAATATCACATCCAAATTAGATTTATTTTCCAATATGATAGGCACAAGGAGGTGAAAGCGCTTTAATTTTAAATTTCATATCTTGTAAAAGCATTAAGCATGCATGATCAAGAACACTAAAACATTGGAGGTTATATTTATGAACAGGAAGATGAAATCATTCATCGCAGGAATTACAATCGCATCTATCGTCGCAGTAGCAACCACCGCGTACGCAGCGACAGTTACCATCAATTCCGATGGCGCTAACACCGGCTTGACGCCGCTGCAAATCTTTCAGCAATATTTGGGCAGCGATCCCGTTGACGGTCCGACGGATTCCTACCATATCAGCGAAACGACCTCATCGTACATCGCGGGTAACAATGTATTTCAATTCAGGGTGGGAGACGCTTCGGACACAGCTGCACTCGACGGATCGAATACGGACAGACAGCGCGTCGAGGTTAAAGCGTACAAAGGGTCGCCTAGCAATGCAACGGCTTCAAAGGACCAAACGACTACGTATAAGTGGAAGTTCCGTCCGATGAGCCCTTATCCGCAGTCTCCTTCAGGCAACTTCCATCATATTTTCCAAGTAAAGGCAGTAGATGGGGACGATGGTTATCCGATTCTGACGTTCTCGGTCGATGGCGGCAACTTGAAATTCAAGCATAGCCCGATCGGATCCGATGCTTCTCAGGTACAAACGTTGGCGCAAACGGCGTTCTCCAATATCGACGGTCAATGGGTTGAAGCCACAGTTACATTGAAGCATAGCGAAAGCGGCTCGATCAATATGACACTCAAAAAGCTGGACGGAACGACCTTGATGTCATACAGTGGAACGAAGGACAACTGGAGATCCGGGGCCACTATTAATCGTCCGAAATGGGGCATTTACCGCAAATTGTTTACCGGCATTCAGGAAGCAAAAATCCAGTTTGCAGACTTTCAAATTACAGAATAACAAGAAGAAACCGTCAAGGGGTTCATTGCCCTTTGACGGTTTTCATTTTATGTCCGCTGATCGTTATCCAAGAACGATGTGATCGTCGGACATTTTGTGGCTGCTGATGCGCTCGAACTCGCCGAGTCTTGTGAAAGTTGAATGTTAATCCTACCTCCACACTATGCTTTAATGATATGATGATTGTAGCAACGATACAGTCAGAGCCAGATGGCCATATTTTATCAAAAAATAGTGATGGGAAGGTGCTGCTAATGAGCAAGGCGAGCATTTTGCATCAGACGTTTACGTTGGAGCTGAACCCGGGCGTGTATGTTCGAGGCGATATAAGAGTGAAAGAGGAGGGAGGGCAGAGGCCTGTCCTCCTATTTGCGCACGGTTTTAAGGGCTTCAAGGATTGGGCATTCTTCCCGTATGCTTCCGAGCGCTTCGCGAGGCAGGATTTTGCGGTCGTTACGTTTAATTTCTCGCATAACGGCGTGAATGAGCATGATTTTGACGAGCTGGATAAGTTCGGGCAGAACACCTACTCACAGGAGCAAGAGGATCTGTCAGCCGTACTGTCGGCTGTGCTGGAAGGCGGGCTTCCGCTGGCGGAGCGGCTGGACAACGAGCAGATTTTTGTCGTTGGCCATAGCCGAGGCGGCGGGAACAGCGTGCTGTTCGCGGCAGAGCATCCCGAAATACGCGGCGTCGTGACCTGGAACGGGATCGCCGATGTCAACCTGTTCGGAGCCGCGTTCCGCGAGCAGGTGCTGCAGGACGGTGTAGGTTATGTTGAAAATGCGAGAACAAAGCAGCAGATGCCGATTGGCGCTGCATTCTTTGAGGATCTGGACCGCAACAAGGAGCGGCTCGATATTACGGCTAAAGCGGCTGCGCTTCGCACGCCTGTGCTGTTCATTCAAGGCAAACAGGATTCGGAGCGGCTGCTTGAAGGTTATCGCAAGCTGCAAAATGCGGCTCCCCACCATCGCTTTGCGGCGCTGGAGGATGCTAATCATACATTCGGTACGGTGCATCCTTTTGCTGGGACAACCGATGATTTGGAGCGGGCGATTGCGCTGACGGGGGCTTTTTTTGCTCCACTGTTGAAGCGGGGAGCGGTAATTGAAGATTAGGAAATGCAGGTAAGTGATTGATAGTGGGAAACGAAGTGCTGGTAAGTGATTGATAATGAAAAGCAGGTAAGTGATTTATAATGCGGG
This sequence comes from Paenibacillus sp. Y660, assembly GCF_057221575.1. Lineage (NCBI taxonomy): Bacteria > Bacillati > Bacillota > Bacilli > Caryophanales > Paenibacillaceae > Paenibacillus > Paenibacillus sp. Y660. The sequence continues at coordinate 198,710 of NZ_JBXBBJ010000009.1, forward strand.
TAAATGATGATGATAAATAAATGGTAGAGGAGCTGGTCGGAGTGACTTTTTACAAAAAAGCGGATTGGGTGCTTGAACAGTTGGGCGTGGAAGGTACGGTTATCGTGGATGCGAGGTACGCGTTAAACGATACGGAAGCGGGTGCGAGGGCGTATGCGGAAGCGCATATTCCAGGAGCTTATTATGTAAGTTTAAGTCATGATCTCTCTGGACCAAAGCGTCCGAATGGAGAGGGCGGCCGCCATCCGTTGCCAGAACCGCAGGCATTAGCTGCTGTACTTGGAAGAATTGGGATCGGCAATGATACAACGGTAATCGCCTATGATGATCAAGGCGGTGCCATGGCATCCCGTTTGCGCTGGCTGCTGCAATGGCTAGGGCATGATGGACAAGTTTATCTGCTTGAGGGCGGATTCGCAGGCTGGCAAGCGGCAGGACATCCGGTCAGCATGGAAGTTCCTGAGCAAGTCGAGGTAGTGACATTTACGCCTAATGTACGGGACGAGCTATTGGTGAGTCAGGAGGATGTGAAGGCGCGAATCGGCAGAGCCGGCACGGTGCTGATCGATTCAAGGGAAGCGCCTCGCTATCGCGGCGAGGTGGAGCCGCTCGATCCGGCGGCGGGACATATTCCAGGAGCGATCAACCGCTTCTGGAACGAAGGCAAACGCGCCGACGGCACGTGGAAGTCGCCCGAGGAGCAAGGCGAGCGCTTCGCAGGATTGTCCAAGGACGACGAGATCATCGTCTACTGTGGCTCTGGCGTGACGGCTACGCCGAATGTTTTTGCTTTGCAGGAAGCGGGCTTCCGCAATGTGAAGCTTTATGCGGGGAGTTGGAGTGATTGGAGTTCCCGACCTGAGAACCCGGTTGCTACTGGGGAAGAATAAGAGCCGAGAGACGTAGCATTATGTACATTTTGAATACATCACCATGTGGGTCGCAAGCCATTGGTGGTGTATTTTTTATGCTCGAAGTCAACAAGGAGTCAACAATCGCTCTCTGAAGATACTTACAAAAATCTCCGAGTCGAGCGTGCTCTCGTATGCTCTACACCCCCCGCTTACGGACATCCTTGCTGCTGCATATACACAAAGAAGGCCGGTTGCCCTCCTCTTGCGAGTGACTCCAGCCCTTTTTGCGAGTACTGGTGCTGCTGTAAACTCTAGAGAGTAAAAGCTGAATCAACATGTTTTGGAAACGACAGCTGGAATCAACGCTGAATCAACGTTGTTGTCTAATTCAGAGTATATTTCAGACTTCAATTCTGTTTTGTTACTGTCTTGTGTTGCATTTAATCAGTAAGCTTGGGGCTCATTCTTAACTTTGGTAATCTACATTTACCTGTAGCTTCAAGCGGTATTTTGGTATGTTGGTTTACTTTTTATGTTGAGAAATCAACAAGTTCAATTAAGTATCCATAAAGAATAATACTACTATTTTTCATGCAGGCCGGTCGTAATACATTCACCCTGTTCATGGGCCTAATGACATGATAATGTTAATTTATTGGTTGAAATAATATCCACATGACTTATGCAGTTCATGAGATTAACCGGTAATTGTGAGAATCTATGCTTGAATAAACCGGCCACATGGTCATGGAGAGATTCTTAGGCCAGTATGCTGAAATAAGGCTTGCAAAACGGCGTACCTCTATGTCAAAATCGATGTAGATTCGCTTTAAACCTTTGTGGTTTC